>JAFGTO010000524.1 GCA_016934095.1 Candidatus Glassiibacteriota bacterium | reverse complement strand
TAGCAGTGTGTTGAAAAATACAAATTTCAGGGAATATGGCTGTCAAGGGCAGTTCCGCATGGCATTGAAGACTCCCCACGGCAAGTCGTGAGGAATGCGCTCGCTGTTCAATTCAGCCCCATTTTTTCTCTGCGGAACTGCTTGCCTTGCCCTTGACAGCCGTCCAAGCAATATATTTAACTTCGGGTCGTTGAGTTCTTTTTTCAACGGCCCTCTATGTCAAGATAAAAATATTCATTTATCACACTTTGCCGACTTGACATCTCGCCGCAGCCGCTGATAAATAAAATAAAGAGCCTTCACCTTCCGAAACCATTTCCCAGGTCATCGAGGAGGCCGGCCATGAAAAAAACCCTTCCTTTCGTGATCGTCATCATCCTGCTGGTGCTCTGGAACCTCTGCCTGGAACTCCGCCTGTCTTTTATCCCGGAACCGTTCCATCCCCCGCTCGACCCTGCGGCGGCTGCGCGCGACACCGCCGACGGCGGCTTTTCCCGCGAGTACGGATTTTACATGCGTCCCTACTGCTATTTCTGGTCGGATGCCCACACCCACACCTGCTTCGGCGATCTGCCCCGGGAAGAGCGCATCCGGGAGCTTAACCTGCTGCATAACCTCATGTACGAGCTCGACATAGTCAACTGCGCGGTCTTCTGCAAGACCGAGGAGGACCTGGCCCTGGTGGACTCGCTGGGCAAGGATGCTCCGGTATGGTACGTGGAGTACAACGACCCGGACGTGGAAAAGCTGCGCTCTTACTATGAGCGCTACCATATCCGGGCGGTGAAAAAACATAACATTCCCCTGTTCTATGCCCAGTTCAACGGCGATTCGGTGGAGTTCCCCCTGGGCAGCGGCAAAATGCAGCCGGTCTCGGTCGAGATGATGGTCTCGCCGGAATGGATGCGCTTCTACGAGGTGTGCCAGGAGCTGGGACTGCCGATAACCTGGCATACCAACAACCGCTACGGCCCCTCGCCCTACAACTTCGGCGGGGACAACAGCAAGTGCTGGGACGGCCTGCCTTACAACAACGATTACGTGCTCCACCTGGTCGAGCGCATCCTGGAGACTTACCCAGGGATCGACCTCATCCTCTGCCACCAGGGATTCATGGGCCACACCAAGCTCTCCCGTCTCTTCGAGAGACACCCGAACCTCTATATCGACACCAGCGCCGGCTACATCCTGCAGGACGGGGACTACCTGACCGATGAGGAGCGCGCACGCATCCGGCCGTTCTTCATCCGCTGGGCCGACCGCATCCTTTTCGGCTCCGATGCCAACGCCATGTGGGAGGAGCTGGATACTGTGTCGGAGCACGAGCTGCGGCGCCATATCTACAACCACGTGCATCCTTTCAAGCGTTTTATCCAACATCTCTATCTGCCGCAGCCGGCCCTGAGCAAGGTGGCCCACCGGAATTTCGAGCGGCTGTTCAAGATGGAGCCGGCAGGCGACTGGTTCTATTGAGACGGGTGCTGTGTGCCGCCAAGGCGGCTCGAACCCTGAAAAAACGGAATGATGAAGGAAATTATGTTAACAGAGCTGCAGGCAATTGTCGGCTTCCTGGAGGATGGCGGCCCCGGGGGCCGTGCCGGATACTTCGCGGCGCTGGATAAAGCGGTGAGCGCTTTCGAAAAGGCCCTGGCTTACCGTGCCGATCCCCCCGGCGAAAGCGCCCTGAGCCTGGCCGGACGGCTGGTCAACCTGCTGGAGTCCCTGCCCGGCGGCAGGAAGCAGAAGCTGGAGCGGCGAGTTCTTGCACGCTTTCTCAGCCGGCTCTGCCAGGCCATGCAGCTCCGTGAGGAAGCCCTCGAGTACGCCAGGCTGCACCAGCGCCTCACTCCTGAGGACTCCCCGCTCAGGGAGGCCGCCGGGGCCCTGACTTTCCTGGCCAAGGCCTGTTACTGGAGCGACGACCAGCAGGGGGCCGTGGAGTACCAGCGCCGGGCCCTAGACCTGCTCGACCGGGCGCGGGAGCGCGGTGAGCTGTCCGAAGAAGATGAAAAGGACTGCAACGCCGCCTACACTGTCTGGGCTTTCCGCTACGCCCAGAACACCTGCGCATGGGCCGAGGCGGACCGGACTTTCGAGTCCGCGCTCGGGCGCGCCAGGGGCTGGGGAGACACGGGACTGCTGAGCGCCGCCCTGATCCTCTACGCCGAATCCAAGATGTTCCAAGGGGAATGGGAAGCCTGCGAGCGCCTGGGAGCGGAGTGCGCCCGGACCGCCCTGGCCGGGCCCGGCGAGCCGGTCTCGGATTACCCTTTCTGGATCCTGGGCCGCGCCCTGGTGCACAACGGCCGGGCCAGGGAAGCCCTGCCCGAGCTGGAAAGAGCGGTGCGCATCGCCCGGGACACCGGCGATGCGGTGGGCCTGTCCGAGGCCCTGATCAGCCGTGCGGAAGCTTTCCTGGCGGTGGGAGAAAAAAGAAAAGCCCTGGAGAACGCCTCCGTGGCCCTGAGGGTGGCCGAATACGCCAGGCTGGGGGTGAACCTCGACCAGGTGCGCATCTGGAGGTTCTGGGTCGAGACCCAGGCGGACAGGACCTCGGCGGCCAGGCACCTGGAACCGCTGCACCGCAGCCTGGCCGACTTCGAAAGGCTGGGTCTGCGCTCCGGCTGGGCCTGCGCCCTGCACGCGCTGGGACACGCCCTGGCCCTCTGCAACCGCCGCGAGACCGCCCGTTTTTACCTGGAGCGGGCAGTCAGGGCTTTCGAGGAATGGGACATGCACTGGCACCGGAAGAGGGCCGTGGAGTCTCTGAAACTGGTTTCCTGACTTCTTAATCTTTCTGCAGTTCTTCCCCGGAACACCTCTCGATGTAAAAAGAAGAAAGCCCTGCTCGTTAAGAACCGGGCAGGGCTTTTTCTGCTGTCCATCTTACGTACCGCCGGGTGCCTCAGCCGTGGATGTTCCAGACCTTGACCTTCTTGGGGTCTTTGACCACCTTGGGCTTTCCGGCCAGGCTCGAGTTCTTGGGCGAAAGGTCGGTGGCCACCATCTCGATATTGTCGTTGGGGCAGCGAAAGACACAGATGCCGCAGGCCACGCAGTCCTCGGGAGTGATCTTGACATAGCTCTCCTCGTGGCCCCAGGCCCGGGTCAGGCAGAGCTCCTCGCAGATCTGGCAGCCCACCCCGCAGCCGCAGAAAAGGCAGCGGGAGGCCTCTTCCACTGCTTCCGCTGCGGTCATGGTCCTCTCGTAAAGCTCGAAATTCTCCTTGCGCACCTCGGCGGGCACCATTCCCGCCGGTACCCGCGGCTTCAGCTCGAAATCAGGGTTGCGGTCCACCGCTTTCTCAGGGTCGACCATGTGCATCTCGGGCAGGTACTCGAGGAAAGCGCCGCCTCCGCGCAGTTTCATGTCCAGGGTGGCGGCCGCCCTGGCGCCCTGTGCGATGGAGCCGATCACAGTGGATGGCCCGGTGGCGGCATCTCCCGCCACCACCACGTCCTCCAGCGGCGTGGTCCCTGTCTCCCGGTCGTGCTCCACCGTGCCCCAGCCGGTCAGCTTGAGGCCTTCTTTCCTGACTTCCTCATCGAGCTGCTGGCTGATTGCAGTGATGATCGTATCGCACTCGATGGTGAACTCCGCCTCCTCCACGGCCTCGGGGGGGCGGCGCCCGCTGTCGCCCTCGGCGATGCCCAGGACATTGTTGCACATGCGCAGCGCCTGGATCCTTCCCTCGCTGTCCGCGATTATCTCTACCGGGCTCACCAGGTACATCACCCGAGCGCCTTCTTCCTCAGCCTCGTAGACTTCCTCGGGGATCGAGGTCATCTCCTCCTTGGTGCGGCGGTAAACCATGAACACTTTGCCGGCCCCCCGGCGGATGCATGTGCGCACTGCATCGACCGCGGTAAACCCGCCGCCGATCACCACCACCCGGTTGCCGATCTCCAGCTCGTTGCCCTTGTAGAACTCGCGCAGGAAATCGATCGCCAGGTAACAGCGCTTGAGCTTGGCACTCTCGCCGGGGATGTTGAGCCGGTTGCCGGCCTGGGTGCCGAATGCCAGGCAGATACCCTTGAAACCTTCCTTCCTCAGGCTTTCCAGGCTGAAATCCTTCCCCAGCGCCTGGCCGGTAACGAACCGGATACCCAGGTCCCTGAGCGCCTTGATCTCCATGTCGACAATCTTGCGCGGCAGCCGGAACTCAGGGATACCGTAGCGCAGCATACCGCCGAGCCACTGTTCGCGCTCGAAAACCGTTACCTGGTAGCCGGCGCGCGCCAGCTCGTGGGCAGCGGTCAGCCCGGCGGGCCCGGAGCCGATCACCGCCGCTTTGGTGCCGTGGGGCTCGGCCTTGATCACCTCGGGCTTCCAGCCGTTTTTCCCGGCCAGGTCCATCACGAAGCGCTTGATCGCCCGGATGCGGATCGGCTCATCCTTGACCCCGCGGCTGCAGGCACTCTCGCAGGGGAAGTTGCAGACATAGCCGCAGACATACTGCAGCGGGTTCTTGCTGGTAATCTGCTGGTAAGCCTCCTCGAACCTCTGCTGTGCCACCAGTCGCACGTAGGCCTGAGCCGGCACGTGGAACGGGCAGGCGTAGTCGCAGGGCGCCACCAGGTACTTGTCTTTGAGCTGAGCGTAGCCCTCGTAGAGGGTCAATTCCGGGGCGGTGGTCACCTCCTCGACAATCTTGTCCCGCAGGTTTCTGGGTCTCAGGACCTTGTTCTCTTCCAGGTAGCTGCGGAACCTGCGGAAGAACTCCGGGAAAAAGCCGAACCCATAAAGGATGGTCGCCGAGCAGACCCCCACCAGGTCCGCCCCCGCCATCATCATCTCCACCGCATCGCTCCAGACAGTGATGCCCCCGGTACCCAGGATTTTCGGCTCCGGCCCCACTGTGTGCCGCATCATGTAGACATCGCGCAGGGCCAGGGGCTTGATCCAGAAGCTGTTCATGCAGTACATGCCCTGTTCTTCCTGGAGGTAGATATCGCTCTTTCCCGGCTTGTCGGTGCGCACCGAGGCCAGGGCCAGCCGGTTGGCCACCCCGCAGACCATGTCCGCCCCGGCATCGAAACAGATCTTGGCGATCAGGTGCTGCCTGCCGCCCTCCGGGGTGAGCTTGACGCACAGCGGGATCGAGGTCTCCGACTTGATCGCCCTGATGATCTTTTCCAGGGTGCTCGGGTCCTGGCCCTGGCTGGCTCCGGTATGGCGCTGGGCCTTGGTCGGGTCCTTGGCCAGCTCCACGTTGAAAGACATGTTGGGGCAGCACATGTTCAGCTCGTTGATATGCACCCCGGCCTCCTCGAACTTCCTGGCCATGTTGACCCAGCCCTCGATGTCAGGCTCGGAATAGGTGAAGTTCGAGAAGAGCACGAAATTGTCGATCTGAGCGCGGG
>JAFGTO010000523.1 GCA_016934095.1 Candidatus Glassiibacteriota bacterium | reverse complement strand
GGTGAGCCTGGCTTAGCTCGTTCCTGCCGCAGGCCAGTCAGCGGGCTGGGCCGCTTGCCTTGCCCTTGACAGCCAATTAAACAATAAATTTCACCACGGGGCGTTGACGTATTATTTCAACGGCCCCCTAACCCGAGGGAAAAACTTATGAAAGAAAAGGTCGTGCTGATCGGCGCCGGCAGCGCGGTGTTCACCTGCGGGATGGTGGCCGACCTGATCCGCCTGGGCTGGGAAGCCGACCTGGCGATGGTCGATATCGATCCCGGGGCGCTGGAAGTGGCCGAGCGCCTGGGCCGGAAGATGATCCAAGCCCGGAGTGCGCCGATAACCCTGGAGGCTTCCATTGACCGGCGCCGGGTGCTGGAGGGGGCGACCGCCGTGATCTGCACGGTCGGGGTGGGAGGCCGCCGCGCCTGGGAGCAGGATGTTTTCATCCCCCGCAAGTACGGGATCTACCAGCCGGTAGGCGATACGGTGATGCCGGGCGGGACCTCGCGGGCGCTGCGCATGATCCCGGCCATGGTGGAGATCGCCCGGGACGTGCTGGAGCTGGCCCCGGACGCGCTCTTCTTCAACTACTCCAACCCCATGGGCCCGGTCTGCCGCGCCGTGCGTAAAGCCACCGGGGCGGAGGTCGTGGGCCTCTGCCACGGAGTGCTGCATGTCTCCAAGTACCTGGCCTCGACCCTGGGAGTAAACCACCGGGACCTGGAGTATGCTGCCGTGGGCCTGAACCACCTGACCTGGTTCACCAGGGTTCGGGCCGGGGGCCATGACCTGGCGGCCCGCCTGCGCGAGGCGGCCAGCGAGAAGCTCTCCAGCCTCTACCAGCCGGGGAGTCTCGGCGAACATTTCCTCGAGGGCGGCCGCTGGGAGCCAGGCCCGGACGACCCGGAGCAGGTCAACCCTTTCAGTTGGGAGCTGCTGCTCAATTTCGGGGCTTTCCCTGCCGCCATGGACCGCCACGTCACCGAGTTCTTCCCCTGGATGTTCTCCGGCGAGGGCGGCTACTACGGCAAGACCCTGGGCACGGAGTGCTACAGCTTCGAGCGCACCATCGCCCAGGGCGACCGGGATTTCGAGCGGATGCGCGAGGATGCTTTCTCGGCCGAACCGCTGGGCGGGCACTATTTCGAGCGGGCCAGCGGCGAGCACGAACAGGTGATGGAAATCATCCGGAGTATCCGCACGGATGCGGGACTGGTCTTCTCCGCCAACCTGCCCAACCGGGGCCAGGTGCCCAACCTACCGGCCGAATCGATCCTGGAGGCCCCGGCAGCAGCGGGCCGCGACGGCATGAAGCCCCTGGAGCAGGGGGCCCTGCCCCCGGCTCAGGCGGGCATCCTGGCCATGCGCCTGGCCTGGGTAGAGACCACGGTGGAGGCTGCCCTGGAGGGCAGCTGCGCGAAATTCATCCAGGCCCTGGTGCTGGACGGCGCCGTGAGCACCGTGGGAAAGGCGGCAGTCCTGGCCGATGAGCTGCTGGCCGCCCAGGCCGACTACCTGCCCTGGTACGGGAAGTCCTGAGCGGGCTCACAAGGCCATGTGCTCTCTCACCTGCTTCCGGTCGAGGGCCTGGCCGGAGGCCCGGAGGTCGTCGATATACAGGTAAGCCGACCCCAGGCCGGCCAGCCAGTCGTGGTCTGCGTTCTGGCCCATGTTGATCTGGATGCCGGTCAGCTCGGTGTCCCCGTATTTGGGGATATCCATCACGCCCGCCACTTCCCCGTTCACGTAGATAATGTGCCTGGCCCTGTCCCTGATCCAGGCCAGGTGGGTCCATTCCCCAGTGGTGAAAACGTCCGGGAAATCTGCGCTGACATCTCCGAACTCGTGGAAGTGCAGGCCGATAGTGCCATCCGCAGAGGGCATGGCCATGGGGCCGCCCCGCTCCCTTCCCCAGGCCGGGTTGAGCCGGCTCCCGTCGAATACCAGCTGGATGATCGGCACGCCCTCGGCCGGCACCGGCTCCAGCAGCTTGAACCGGCACTCGAGGCTTGCCTGCGGGCCCATGGCGTAGCTCTGAATGGTCAACTGTCCCCCGGCCGCGGTGTAGCTCCTGCCCATTTCGGACCCGGAGTCGCTCACCCACCAGCCCATCAGGTTTCTTTTCCCCGAAACTCCCAGCTCCACCGTGCCCTGATATTTCCTGGTATCATCGCTTATCTGGTGTCCGCCGCCCTCGTCCAGGGCGAAGTGGAAGCTTTTCATCCGGCCGGGGCCTTTCCACTTGAGCGCCGGCGGGACCAGGGGGCTGAGGGAAAGCCCGGCGATTGCCAGGCCCACCGGCCCGCGGCTGCAGACCACCGCCTGCCCGGAGCGGACCGTTCCGGCGGAGGTATCGGCCGCCTGGAAGATCATCCGGCCGTCCGTGTAAACCGTGATCAAATCTCCCCGGCGGGTCATTCTCAGCCCTCGCAGGTCGTGGATGTCCAGCCCCACTCCCTGGCCGCTGTAAGGCTGGCAGAGCATGGCTGCGACCCCGTCCCTGATCCTGAGGATCCC
>JAFGTO010000074.1 GCA_016934095.1 Candidatus Glassiibacteriota bacterium | reverse complement strand
TATGTGGTCAGGTCTGTTTCTTAAGATCTTACCGCTATGCCGTGGCTAAGTCAACAAGTATTAATTCTTGATATGTTATTGCTGCAACGGTTGTAACAAAAATATAAGTTTAGCTTTTAATAATAAATATTTTGACAAATCCATTTCCTGTCAAGCTTGACTTTTCGCGGGAGCGGCTTAGAATGTAGCTAAAGCTTATATCGCGGCTTCCGGCTGTCCGGTCGTTCCGGTTCCGGCCTCCGGGAACCATCCGGCTTGATAAAAAGATTCCTTTCCGGGTGTTTGCGGGGCGGTTCCCCGGGATTAAACTGGGGAATCCAGGCAAATGTAGCTGTTTATCACTTGACAGGAGATAATTTCGCAGGCACATTTATTATAGTCGTCCTTTGCAGAACGACTAAAACCGCTCCCATGCTTAACCCTCGGAAAGTCATACCAGGCTTCCCGGGTTCGGCTTTATCCTGACATTAAGTACCATTCCCTTCCACTGTATAACTTTAACTCGGCAAAGTAAGGAGGTGCAAGGAGAGCATATCGCCGGCTTGAGGTGTCGGCTCTGTTCCGTTGCAAATCGGTAAGCTTTCGGTAGAAAGCGCCACAGCTACCTGAGGAGGATTTGATGCAAAAAATTGTCAGGTCAAGTTCTCGGTTATTACGTAGCCTGGGGGTCTGTACGTCAGCCGTGATGTTGTCGGTAACGGTCTTGACCGCTCAGACCTCCACCGGCAAGCTCGAGGGATATGTCAGGGACAAGGACACCGGAGCGCCGCTTGCCGGGGCCCAGGTGTCCGTGGAAGGTACCCGTCTCGGCAATATTACCAACGAAGACGGGTATTATTTTATCCTGAACGTCCCGGTGGGCTCGCGTAATGCCACTGCCCAGTTTACCGGGTATCAGAAGACCACGATCAGCCACAAGCTGATTCTTGCCGGTCAGACTGCCAGGGTGGATTTCACGCTGAGCTCCACGGTTATTTCCCTGGAGGGGATTACGGTGGAGAGCGAGGCCACACCGCTGATAATCAGGGACAACACGGTCACCAAGCAGCGTCAGACCGCCGACCAGATCGAGGCGCTGCCTGTTTCCAGCATCGATGACGTGATCAACATGCAGGCCGGAGTGGTCCGGAACGACAACCAGATCAGCATCCGCGGCGGCCGGGTCGGTGAGGAAGCGGTCTATGTCGATGGTATCCTGATGAAGAGTTTCGGTGCCGAAGCCACTCTTCCTCCGCTGGTTGGTAAAACCTCTTTTGACGACCTGTCCGACTGGGTCGAGGAAGTGAAGCCGGACAACAGCCCGCTGGACATCAACACCAACGCGGTGGAGGAGATCACCATTATCACCGGTGGTTTCAACGCCGAGTACGGCAGTGCCAAGAGCGGGGTGATCAATATCGTGACCAAGGAAGGTACCGATCAGTACATGGGCAATGTCCGCTTCCGCACGGATGCGGTGATGCCACGCAGGATGGATTTCGGTTTCAGCGAGTTGTCATCCAATGTCGGCGGCCCGATCCCGATGTTGCCGTTCGCCTATTTCAACTTGTCCGCCGAGCTCCAGGGAAGGATGGACTGGGACCCCAAGAGCACCAGCAGCGAGAGAGGCTTCCGCTCGGTGGACCAGACCCTGGTTGACCGGATCAATACCGCGTTCGAGGGTACCGATTACATGCGGGCCACCCTGGACATGCTGCCCGAGTGGGGCAATCCCCATCCGGCGCGCCGGCCCGGCTCCGAGGGCAACCGCTATTCCCTGAGCGAGAAAATCACCTATTCGCCCCTGAAAGAGCTGAAGATCCTGCAGACAGTCAATTTCAGCCGCACCCAGCGCATGCACTACCAGCACGGCTACATCTACGGTGCGTCCCCTTACAGCAGCGATTCCGAAAGGGGCAAGGTCGGCAGCATCCTGGTGGGTGCCGACTACACCATCCGCCAGACCAGCAGCCAGAACATGACCCTGCAGGTGCGCGCCAACTGGTTCCAGGACCAGTCGGCAGTGGGGCAGCTTTACAATCCCACCGCCTACAACCTCTTTGTCGAGCACCACGACCCTGATTACATGATGGAGATTTACGAGATGCACCTCGGCGACCTGTGGAACCAGCCGGTCAACGCGGACCTGTCGCCGGTTACTTACCGCGAGGCGATCGAAAATTTCATGTATAACGACCCGGCTTACGCCAATGCGGAGAAAAGGACCATGCAGGGCGGCGTCCCGCTCAATTACGGTCTGCTGCCTTCACCGCAGGATGAGCTGCTGGGTTTCTCCTGGAAAGACTGGGTTTTCACCACCGAGTACTGGAACAAGTTCTACCCGCTGCCTGCCGATGAGTGGCGGGTCGAGGTACCTGCGATTATCAACATGCGCCCGATCTATAGCGGCGATCCCTGGTTCACGGAGAATATCACTCCCTGGCCCCTGCCCGGAGGCCCGAGCTGGTATTACCAGGGGCCCCTGGGCCTGAAGCGGGGAAACAGCTTCAGGGGACCGGGATACGATATCAACTACGGTACCCGCGAGGACAAGAAGTGGAATTTCAAGATCGATTTCGACAGCCAGCTCGACCGCTTCAACCGGATCAAAGTGGGTGCCGATATTCAGTATTTCGACCTGCACAGCTTCACCAACGGCCAGGCCGACTATGACAATACGATTATCGACAACAATCCGTACCTGTTTTCCGGCTATGTCCAGGACCGCTTCGACCTGGGAGACTTCGTGGTCGACCTGGGCCTGCGCATGGAGATGCTCGACCCGCAGGGCGAACAGATCAGTTTCATGGGCTTCCAGGGCGAAGAGGGAGCCAGAAGGATCCTGATGGCCAGGATGGTGGAAAAGCAGTACGAGTTCGCCCCGCGGCTCGGAGTGGCTTTCCCGGTCACCGACCGTACCCAGGTGCGATTCAGTTTCGGCAAGTTCTACCAGCCGCCGTCTTTCCGCCAGATTTTCCGCGGGGACAATATCGGCCGCGAGGACGCCAAGCTCGAATATTCCGAAACTACCATGCTCGAAGCCGGCTTTACCGCGCTTTTTACCGATGACCTGGTCTTCGAGTTTGTCGGCTACAACAAGGACATTGTCGGGGATTTCACCTACCGGCGTATTTTCCGGGGCAGCTCCAAGAACCTGTACCCGGCGATCACCAATATGGATAACGGCAATGTCAAGGGGTTCGACCTGAATATCCAGCACAAGTGGAGCCGCTACCTCAACACACGCCTGACTTACTCGCTGCAGTTCGCGCGGGCCACGGGCAGCGACCCGATACCTGTGCTCAACGCGTCTACCCTGACCCTGGTCGACCCGATCACTCTCGACGTCGAGTTCCTGCCGGTGTTGGTCAGCCCCACGGAACTGGACCGGACGCACACGTTCAACTCCCAGGTGTACCTGATGCTGCCGCGAGACCTCCGTCCCGGCACCCTCGAGGGCAGGATTTTCCGGAACGTGAACGCCTCGTTCATGTTCACCGTGAACTCCGGCTCTCCATTCAACCTGGGCAGCCAGTGGGATCTGATCAACCGCGGCCGCAGCGGGACTTTTATCAACGGGGATCTGCGCCTGAGCAAGGGGATCTCCGTGGGCGGCCGCCGCACGGTCCGTGCTTTCGTGGATGTTTACAACATCTTCCACAACTGGGTCTACAGCAACAAGATGATCGGGCCCGGCACGATCCGCACGCAGTTCACCGTGGCCCAGGAGATGTTCGCCGGCGTCCCGGGCGGCCGCTACAAGGTCGACCCCGCCAGCGGCTCCTACTACTGGAACAATCTGCACGACCTGAACAAGGACGGCTGGGTGGAAGTGGACGAGATGAGGATCCTGCAGCTAATGGATGAGATCGCCGCCAACGGCAACCCGAGCGGGACCGCCCGCCAGGTCCGCGCCGGACTGGAGTTCAGCTTCTAGACCGGCGAGTCGTTCTCGGAATTTTCCGGCTGCGGCTGCCGGCTCGGGACCGCACAGGAAAAAATGCGATCCATTCAGGAGTGCAAAATGTTCAGGTCAGGCAAATTCAGCTCCAGCATTATCTTTAAGAAAAGGATACAGTCAGGTTTATTGGCTGTTGTCTTTCTTTTATTATTACCGATCTCAAGCCAGGCATTCCGCTACGAGTTGACCTGGCCCGGGTCCGGGCAGAATTATAATTTCAATCTACCACCCGGCCAGGCGGATGTCTATTGGACCGAGGGCAACAACATGCAGGTGGTGCTGCATCCCTCGGGCCAGCATATAGTCTGGGTCCAGCAGCAGTGCATTATCTGGCCACGCGGCTCAGGCGAGATAATGATGGCCTATACCGGCCTGTGGTACGGCGGTGTGGGGCCTTTCTCCCTGGACACGAAGCTGGATACCACCATCCGTCGTCACTGCGACTCGGGCCACAGCCCCGGCCGCATTCCTCACAACTGGTGGTGGAGAGATACCGGCAGTTATTACGATGCCCAGCTGGACGTGGACAACGACGGCAAGCCGGACGAGCCGATCGGACTGCTCCAGTTGAAAGTGAGCACCCGGGAGTCGAACGGTTCCCACGACCTGGCAAAATGGCCGCCGGAGTTCAGGACAGACGTGGACGGCGACGGCAGGGGGGATATCAGCG
>JAFGTO010000522.1 GCA_016934095.1 Candidatus Glassiibacteriota bacterium | reverse complement strand
CTCATTCGATTTCAATAAGTTACAAATTGAAGACCTCAAAAATGAGGCCCAAACTGTCGAAAATGAGTATGAATAATCCGGGTTAAGCGTTTCCCTTGAAGGACAGCAGCTTGAGCCCCTGGAGAGCCGAATTGCCTAAGAGCGTGATTACGATTCTGGCTGCGCTGGCCTTTGCTTCATCGTCTTGCGGCAACTTGCAGGCGGATGGGGATCAGCCCGCTCCCTTCGCGGTGGGGGAGAGGCTGGAGTTTTCGATCAACTGGTCGGTGGCCAATATCGGTACCGCCTACATGCGGATAAATGGCATCGAAGAGGTCAACGGGCACTCCTGCTACCAGGTGGAAGCCGGGGCGAAATCCAATAAGACCATCGACCTGTTCTATCCGGTGCGGGACCGCTTTTTCTCTTATATCGACAGGCAGGAGCTTTTCAGCCGGAAGTTTATCAAGGAGCAGAAAGAGGGCAAGCACGAGCGCTACCTGGAATTGCTCTACGACCAGGAGGCGAACGAGGTTAACGACCTGGTCAGCGGAGAAATCAAGGAATGCGTGCCGGAGGCCCAGGATGAGCTTTCGATATTCTATTATTTCCGCTCGCTGGACCTCGAGGTTGGCGAGGGTGTTTTGCTGGAGGGCTTTGTCGACAAGCGGGGAAATCCGCTCAAGGTGGCCGTTCATCGCAAGGAGTGGGTCGATGTGCCGGCCGGCCGGTTTTACTGCACAGTGGTAGAGCCTTTTATCAAGAGCGGAGGCCTGTTCAAGCACAAGGGGAGCCTGCAGATCTGGCTTACCGACGATAAGCGCAGGATCCCGGTCAAGGTGAGCAGCGAGCTGGATTTCGGAAAGATCGTGGTTCTGCTCGAGTCATACCAACCGGGTGGGCCGGAATCTTAACTGGCGGAGCTTTGACAGAGATGCCCAGCCGTTATCCCAGGATAGACCCGCAAGGGGTGAAAACCAGGTCCATCGCCGACCGGGCCCACAAGGTACGGGTGTCCGATTTCGGGCGGCCCTCGAAAGGCGAGGGTTTTTTTCTGGAAGGGCTTCCCCGCCAGTTGAAGGCGCAGGACTGGCTGGAGTTCTGCCGGTCGCTGGCCGGGGCTTTCAAGGCCGGGAAGCCGGTAATCGTGATGCTCGGCGCCCACGTGGTAAAGGTCGGCTGCTCTCCCTATCTCATCGATTGGGTCGAGCGGGGGTTCCTGACTGCGGTGGCGTTCAACGGCGCCACGGCGATCCACGACCTGGAAATCGCAGTCTGGGGTGAGACCAGCGAGGATGTCGCCGCCGGCCTGGAGGATGGGACGTTCGGCATGGTGGAGGAGACCCCGCGGTTCATTGCCCGTGCCGCGGAGCGCGCCCTTGCCGGGGGGCTCGGCCTTGGTGAGGCGCTGGGGGAGGACATTCTCAATGCCGATGCGCCCAACCAACAGGCCAGCATCCTGGCTGCCTGTTCCCGCTGTGGAGTGCCGCTTTCGGTGCATGTGGCCATCGGCACCGACACGATCCACCAGCATCCGGCGGTTAAGGGTGGTGCACTGGGAGAAACTTCGATGACCGACTTCCATATTTTTTCGGCTGCGGTCTCCAGGCTCTCCAAGGCCTCTGTGGTGATGAACCTCGGCTCAGCCGTGATCCTGCCGGAGGTCTTTCTCAAGGCGCTTACTTTGAGCCGCAACCTCGGGCACAGTTGCCAGGGGCTGATTACCGCGGACTTCAGCATGATCCAGCAGTACCGTCCCACGGTGAACGTAGTGGGCAGGCCCACTACCTCCGGAGGCGGGAAAGGCTACAGCTTTATCGGGCACCACGAGCTGATGCTGCCTCTGCTTCACCGCTCGGTGGAGGAACTCCTGCGCGGGTAGCCCGCGGTCTTTCCGGGGGCTGCTGTGCAGAGTTGACGGGGGGGCGAGAAACTCAGGCGGGCTGGGAGAGCTCATCCAGGTCGGCGGCCACCACCTCTTTTTCGGTATATTTGAAATAGACTGATTTCAGCGCTTCGTTAACCGCGAGGCGCCTGTTGTAGATAGCGACAGTGGTTCCCGGATAGACCACGCCGGAGACTATTACCAGCGCTTTCTTGAACTCTTCCACCTTGCCTTCCAGTTTCTCGATCTCTGCGGTGATAACCTTGTTTTCTTCTTCCTTCTCGGTTTTTAATTGATTGAGTTTTTTGACCACGTTTTGCAGGCCTTCCGGCAGGGGCTTCTTGACGAGTCTCCGCTGGGAAAGCTTGAAGAAAGTCTTGTTGATCTCTTTAATGTGCTCGGCATTTTTCGCCAGGTAGGCTCTTTTTACTCTCAGGAACTCCTCGACTTCCTGATCGAATCCGGCGAACACGGCAGTCGGTGCATAATTCTTGTTCCCGATCACTTTGGCTTCAATGCCTTTAACGGCATAGCTTTCCCCGCCCACTATAAGGCCTGTCTGGTCCATGACAACCAGCCTGCCCTTTGTTTTGATCATACTGTTCATCACGTAGTCGCTGATTAAGATGTCGCTTTCGCCGATGATATTTTCGTTCTCGCAGAACTTGGCGGCCACCTCCTGCTGTGCGGTGATCCGACCCTCTCCCCTGCCGATAAAGCCCGCTTTGATCATTACTTTTCCGCCGGCCTCGATTTCGGCGTCCTCTACAACTCCGTTTACCTGGACATCATCCGTGGCATAGATCTTGAACCCGCTCTTGACATCCCGGTTGACTATCACCGAGCCATGGAAATCGATGTTCCCGGTCGAGAAATCTACATCCTCCTTGATAACGATAATCGGCTCCACTGCCACGGTTGCCCCTTTCAGCTTGACACTGCCGTCAATCTCGGCTACCAGGACATTAGGGTTTTTCGGGTCGGGTTGGGTATTCAGCCCTTTCGGCAGGGTGGGTCTCACGCCTTTTTTAGGAGTTATCTTCTGGCCGAATATCGTGCAGCCCTCGATACCCTGGGAGGGATCGGCGGTTTCCGCCAGGGGGTCGCCGGCTCTAACATTCTGGATCAAATTGAGCTCTTTGTAATCGATGTTTCCCCGGGCATCGACCTGGGGGCTGGCTTCCGTATCGAAAAAGTACTTGACTTCACCGTCCTTCTCATCCAGCACCTGTTGTCCCCGGGCGACCAGGACAGGCTGCTGGAATTTCTTCTCCTTGAAGACTTTCTCTATCTCCTGGTCGAGGACCCCGAAAAGGATACCCTTTTCTGAAAGGAAGCGCTTGAGGTCCTCGGCATCGAAGTCTCCATCCTGCAGCGGTCTGGCTACTTTGACGAATGCTTCGTAGTCTGTGGTCGTCTCATCCAGCTCGAAAAAGGGTGTCGGCTGAAAAGCTGCTTCATCGAAAGAGAGGTAGCCGTTGAATTTGGATACCAGGATGTTTTTATTTTCGGGGGAAGGGCCGATAAAGGCGCTGTCCGGTATATAGGCTCTTTCCGGTTCAGGGGCGGGAACCTTTTCTTCAAATATGGTAACCCCGTCGCTGCCTTTTTCAGAAGGGATGATTTCACCGATCTTCTGGTGTTTTTTGACCTTGACTGTCTGCTTGCTGTCGAAAAAATATGATATCGTTCCGTCTTTACCCGGTGCGGGCTTGACTCCGGCGGCGATCAGGACAGGCTCGTTATATTTCACCTCTTTTTCGAGGCCGGCCAGAACATCTTCCTTGATTCCGGACTTTATGCCCTTTTCGGAGAGCGCTTCTCTGACCGGCCCGGTGGAGAACACGGGGGATTCGGTCAAGGGGATTACGGTTAGATACGCTTCGATCTGGTCTCTGGAGATTTCGATGGCAACCGTAAAGTCTTTATCAGCCTGACCGGCGGCCGCCGCTTTGTCCTTATCCATACAGGAGACCAGGATACGCTGGTCGAATTTGTTCTGGCTGAAGATGCTCTCTATCTCTTCTTCGCAGATCCCGTACACGATACCGTTGTCTTTGAGGAACCGTCTCAGGTCCTCGGCGTTGAAGTCGCCTGGCTGCAGGGGTTTCTTTACTTTGACGAAAGCCTCATCCGTGTTGGCTGATTTTTCCAGCTCAAAAAAGGGCGCGATCCTAATACCCGACTCGTTGATTAAAAGGTAACCGTCGATTTTCGCTACGAGCAGGCTCGCGTTTTCGGTGGAGGTCCGGACATTCTTCAGCTCCGGCAATGCAGCTTTTTTCCCGGCCGTGGAGGGTATTTTTTCTTCGAAAACGGTTATCCCGTCGCTGCCTTCCCCGGGCTGGACAATCTCAGCAACCTTTGCGCCCTTTTTTACCTTGACTCTCCGGTTGCTCTCGAAAAAGCACTTTACTGTCCCTTCTTCCCCGTTTGCCGGCCTGATTCCGGAGGCGATCAGTATTTTCTTGTTGTATCTTACTTGTTCTTCCAGCAGGGCTAATACTTCCTCGTAGATCCCGAATTTGATTCCCTTCTCGGCGAGTGCTTTTTTGACCTGGTCGGTGGAGAACCTGGGCGATTCCGTCAAGGGGACCAGGGTGAGATGCGCTTCGACTTTGTCTGCAGACACCTCGATTACAACATTGATATCGTTTTGGTTTTCCACTGTGCTCATCAGTTTTTCTCCGCCTCTTTTTTCTTTATCCCCGCCACATGGTAAAGGATATCCAGCGTGCTGACAATCCCGCTGATCGCACTGTCGTTTTCTATAATCAGCCGGTGAATGTTGTTGCTGATCATTATCTCGGCCAGAATCTTGACAGAGGTATCCTCCTCGGCCGTGATCGGCTTCGGCGTCATTATATCGCCCACCTTCTGCGCCTTCTCCGGTATTATTTCCAGGTCCCTGCGTTCGGACCCGAAGTCCAGGATGTCTTTCAAGCCCACTTTCAGGGTCAGGTCCAGGTCGAGGTCCATGAAATAGCCCAGCACGTCGGTCTTGGTAACGATGCCGACAAGCTTCTTCTTTTTATTCACCACCGGGGCGCAGCTGATTTTATTCTTAAGGAAGGTTTCGATGAGGTTATGGATCGACAAATCTTTCTCGACTACGATAACATTTCTGGTCATGATATCCCGCGCCATCGTATTCATCTCGATCTCCTGAGGTTTTCCCGGGCACGAATTGCGCAGCGAGTGCATTCCCCGCAGGTCGCTCCGGGGAGTTTTCAATTTTCACGTTTATTAGAGGGGCGTTGAAAAAATACCTCAACACCCCGTGGTGAAATTTATTGTTTTATGGGCTGCCAAGGGCAAGGCAAGCCGTTTCCAGTTTAAATGCAAGAGCTCCTATATGTTATGAAAATAAGATCTTCTTACCGCATGTAGTTGTTCCATGAGTGGAAACGGCCCTTGACAGCCTTTATACCCTGTATCCT
>JAFGTO010000073.1 GCA_016934095.1 Candidatus Glassiibacteriota bacterium | reverse complement strand
GGGAGGGCGGAGAACCTTTTCTAAAAGGTTTCCGCCCTCCCCCGAAAAACTCAATTCGGCAAATTATTTTGACAACAACTATAACCCGCAGCCGGGCGGCGATCAAGCAGGATCTTCCCGGGCCGGCCGAAAAAGGCCTGCCCGGCCCGCGGAAATCCCTTTATCAAGACCTCCGGCCGGTGTATTTTTAACGGCAGGGTTACCTATACTTCCAGGAGCAGAGATTTCCGGGTGAAAAAAGATGACTGAAGACCACGGCTGCGGGAAACAAGAAGGGCAGGGACAGCAGGCCGGGCCCGGCAGCAAGAGGCCGGGCCTGCTGCTGGCGGTGCTCGCTGCAGCGGACTACCTGCTCTACTGGGTCCTGGTGTTCTATTTCCCCGGGACAATGATCCCAGTGTCCGCCTGCCTGGGTTTCTTCGTGTTCTACCTGAGGAAAAACCCCGGCCTGGTGTACGAGGGCCTGGACAACCTGGGCCTGGCCCCGCCCGGAGCGGAGTGGATCGCCAGGTGGCTCGACTCCTGGGTGGCGACCCTCTGCCTGGGAGTGGCTTTTGCGCTCTACCGGGTTTTCTGAGGCCGACGTCATCCCCCCTGACTGCCGGTGGAGGCAATCCGGCAGCGCAGTGCTCCCAGCAGCGCCCGGAGGTCCCCGGCGCGCAGCTCCACCCCGGCGTGCGGGTCGCCCGAGCTGATATCTACATACTCCTCGTCGAAAATACTCTCATCCATGTAGAAAGCGGCCCTCCCGACTAGCTGGACAGGCGAGATCGCCCCCACTGTCAAGCCGAGCCGCTGCGAGAGCTCGCCGGGCGGGATGAGATCGATGCGGACCCCGCCGGCGGCCTGCCGGACCCGTTTCAGCTTGAGGGTCCTGTGCCCGGGCACCATCATGACGTGCAGCCCGCCGCCCGTGTCCTCGCCGACCATGGTCTTGACAATCTGCGACAGACGCACCCCCCTTTCGCGGGCCGCCTCCTCGCAGGTGAAAACCTCCCGGCCGTGGGGCTTAACCACGTAGCCCACCCCGGCCTGATCCAGGAACCCGGTTACCGGTGTTTCCATTGAAAACCTCCGGTCCCGGCCGCCCGGGACAGCCCCGCCCCTCCCGGCTCAGCCGTAAGGCATGGCGGGCACTTTGCCCAGCAGGCGGGAATACACCGTGAGCGCTCCCCGGTGATGGGCCGTATGGTCAACTATCCCGTTGATCACGGCCATCCTGGGCACACCCCCCATGACCGGCCCAGCGGGAAGGGGCTTGAGCAGCTCTTCATCGCTCATGCCGCCCACTCGCTCTGCGGCCCTCTCCACAGCCTCTTTCAGCCAGCGGCGCGCTGCCGCCAGGGAATCTATCCGCATGACCTCTTCGAGGTGCCGGTCCCAGTCCAGGTCGAAACCCGAGGGGTCTGTCATGCCCTTGATGAACCAGTCGATAGTCCGGGCGACATGGGCCACCTGGCGGGCCGCGCTGAACATACCCTCGGCCGGGGTGAAACTCGAGTCTTCCTCCTCCAGGCAGGCGCTGCTGTTCTCGAAGCACCTGCCGGCCATGCGTATTTGCATGACAAGTTTTTCATTCAACATTGGGCCTGCCTTTGTCGGTTTTCGGCCATCTCTGCCGGCGTGCCGGCGGATGCCGGAGATGTCAGAGTATTTCCACCAGCTCGATCTCGAAAGTCAGCTCTTTGCCTGCCAGCGGATGGTTGGCGTCCAGGGTGACCTTGTCCTCTGAAACCTCCGCCACGGTTACCAGGACCGGCTGGTTGTCGGCCTGGTTGATCTGGAGCTGCTCGCCGACTTTCGGGTCCAGGTGGTCCGGGAACTGGCTGCGCTCCACCTCCAGGACCATTTCCTTGCGGTGCGACCCGTAAGCCTTCTCGGCGGGGACCCTGGCGGTTTTCGCTTCTCCGGCTTTCATCCCCACCACGGCTTCTTCAAAACCTGGGATTATCTGGTTTTCGCCGATAGTGAACTGCAGCGGCTCGCTGTCTGCGGAGCTGCCGAACACCGTCTTGTCTTCCAGTTTCCCGGTATAGTGCACCCTGACCGTATCGCCTTCTTTCGCCTTAGCCATCGGTCCTTCCTTTCGCATGGAGATTATCGCAGTCGGGAGGGTTGTCGCCGTTCAGGGGCTGCAAAAAGGCGTCCGCAGGGGAAGCGCGCAAAACCGGAAGCAGGGAGCGAGGTGTTTCCAGCTCCAGCCGAATCTGCGGAAAAACGTAAACACCCTCGCAGAGATTATTTTTCATTTATTCACTTAGCCCGAATTATTCATAAAATTATCGCCTCGATTTTATAACTTCAAGCATCGAGACAAGTTAAAAATTAAATTAAATCCCCGGGATATGTTTTTTCTCTCATTGGCTCGTGTTACACTGCGCGGCGATATTTTTACCTTCGGCTCGCCTGCCTTGCCCGATTGACTGCGTCATCTGCGGCTCGCGGTACGACAGTACAGCTTCACCGCCGCTTCCTTGCTCTCGGACAAATCAGGCTTCGTGAATAATCCG
>JAFGTO010000521.1 GCA_016934095.1 Candidatus Glassiibacteriota bacterium | reverse complement strand
GGGGCTCTCCACAGCCGGGCGCCTGTTTATCGGCCGGGATGACGGCACGGCCAGGAAGATCGGCGGGCCTTTTGACCATCTCACTCTCAGGCTGAGAGCCGAACCCGCCGGGACCTTTTACAAGGTCAGTCTCCAGGCCTGCGACAGCAGCGGCAGGCAACTGGCCCGGGTGGAGAACGCAAGAGTCCATCCGTACTGGCTGACAGGCAGCCTGGCCCTGGTCTGCAGTGCGGTAAAACCGCCGGATGCAGACCTGTCGCAGCCGCGGCCGGCCAGGCTGAGCGACCCCAACCTGAGCCGCGAGGGCGAAAACCCCGGCGGCAACGTGCTTTTCTGGTTCAGCGACTGGACAGTGTCCGGGAGCAAGGTCGAGGCCCACGAGGACCGGGCCTGGGGCCCGGTGCTCTTCACCCAGTACACCCTGAGCAACAAGGTCCTGAAACTCAAGGCCCAGATGGCGCCCGTGGGCAACGGCTGCCAGGTGGCGGTGCTCCAGGTGGGCGACCCGGCGACCGGCGGCTGGAAAACCGCGGGCGAGGCGGTGATCGACCCGCTGGCCCGGACCGCAGAGTTCCGGGTAAGCCGCTGGGATGATACGCGCGACACACCCTACCGGGTGGCCTGCCCCCTGGTCTCCGCCGGCGGCGGGACAGTCGAGCGCTATTTCAGCGGCACGGTCAGGAAAGACCCGGTCGACAAGGAAGAGATAGTGGTGGCCGCCTTTACGGGTAACAACGATTTCGGCTTCCCGCACGCCGATGTTGTCCGCCACGTGAGCTTCCACGGGCCGGACCTGCTGGTTTACACCGGCGACCAGATCTACGAGAGGACCGGCGGCTACAGTGTGCTCAGGGGAACCGATGTCAAGCTGTCCACCCTGGATTACCTCAGGAGGTGGTACATCTTCGGCTGGGAGTACCGCGACCTGCTGAAAGACATCCCGAGCGTGTGCCTTCCCGACGACCACGATGTTTTTCAGGGCAATGTCTGGGGGGCAGGCGGCAGGCCCGCCGAGTTCGAGGGAGACTACGGCAAAGCCCAGGACAAGGGCGGGTATGTCATGCCGCCGGCCTGGGTGAACATGATCCAGCGGACCCAGACCGGCCACATGGCCGACCCCTTCGACCCCGAGCCGGTGGAGCAGGGGATTTCGGTCTACTACGGGCCGATGCAATGGGGCGGGATCAGCTTTGCCGTGGTCGAGGACCGCAAGTGGAAGTCCTCGCCCACCACCCGGCTTCCCCTGGCCAGGGTGGTGAACGGCTGGGCCCAGAACCCGGAATATGACGCCTCCAGGGACGGAGACGTTCCCGGGGCGGCGCTGCTGGGACAGCGCCAGCTCGATTTCCTGGAAAAATGGGCCGCGGACTGGAGCAACGGTACCTGGATGAAAGTGGTGATCTCGCAAACCCTGTTTGCCGACGTGGCCACCCTGCCCCCTCCGGCGAACGCCGATGACGTAACACCCCGGCTGAGGATCATGGAGCCCGGTGAATACGCGGAAGGTGAAAATCCTGTCCAGGACCACGACTCCAACGGCTGGCCCCAGACAGGACGGAACCAGGCCCTGGAGAGGATGCGCCGCGGCTTCGCTTTCCATATCTCGGGCGACCAGCACCTGGGAAGCACTGTCCAGTACGGGATAGACGACTGGCGGGACGCGGGCTACGCCATTTGCGTGCCCTCTGTCGCCAATGTTTGGCCCAGGCGCTGGTTCCCTTCGGAACCCGGCCTGAACCGTGAGCCCGGCCGGCCCAGGTACACGGGAGATTTCCTGGACGGGTTCGGCAACAGGGTCACTGTCTTTGCCGTGTCCAACCCCCACGCGGTCGGGATCGAGCCGACCTGGATAAACCACCGTGCTCCGGGCTACGGGATTGTCCGCTTCAGCCGCCGGACCCGCAAGATAAGCATTGCCAACTGGCCCCGCTGGGTCGATCCAGCGCAGCCCGGCGCCGGGCCCTACCCCGGCTGGCCGATCACCATCGACCAGACGGATAACTACGGCCGCAAGGCGGCCGCCCGCCTGCCGGCTATCCAGGTCAGCGGCATGGCCGACCCGGTGGTGCAGGTAATCGACGAGTCGGGCCGCGAGGTTGTCTACACCCTGCGGATCAAGGGCAATACTTTCAGACCCCGGGTCTTCAAGGAAGGTCTCTACACCCTGAAAGTGGGCGAGCCCGGGACCGGGCGCTTCAAGACTTTCGAACAGGTCCGGTCGGTCCCCGAAGATGTCGAAAAGACGATCCAGGTAAAGTTTTGAGGAAAATCAGCAGACAGGAGAATCGATTCCCGGCTGCCAAGGTCCACCAACCTACAGGAGCTGCACCATGCGCAAGATCCGGTTTTCAACCGCTTTATGCCTGGCTTTTTTATACTCGGCCGCCTACGGCCAGCAAACGGTGATTGTCAGGCCGCAGGAGACCGACGACCTGCTGGTAAACCCGGGGATAGGCTTCAACACTTTCCAGCGCTTCAACGGCGACACTCTGAACGCGGGCGGAGGCTGGACCGAAGGGTTCCCCATCGAGTACCAGGAGTTCGACGGCGACCTGACAAACCCGGACCACCCGCCGACTTCAACCGCCTATTTCCGGGTCTATTGGCGGTTTGTCCAGCCGGAAAAAGACAGCTACAACTGGGCCATGTTCGACAAGGCGCTGAAAACAGCCGCCGAGCGCGGCCAGACCCTGCTAGTCCGCATTGCGCCTTACGGGGGCGGCCCGGACAAGGATGTCCCCGCCTGGTACCGCAAGATGGTCGGCGAGGAGAAAAAGCTCCTCTCGGATAAATGGAGGGTGGACCCCGAGGACCCCCGTTACCTTCAGTACTTCGGCGGCCTGGTCCGGGCTTTCGGCGAGCGCTACGACGGCCACCCCGACCTGGAGTGCGTGGATGTCTCGATAGTGGGCTTCTGGGGAGAGGGCGATGGCTCACACCTGCTCAGCGATAAAACCAGGATAGCCCTGACCAGCGCCTACCTGGACACGTTCAGGAAGACCCACCTTATCTTCCAGCCCCTGAACGGAGACGCTCCGGACCCCGGGGTATTAGTCGCAGGCCTGCCGATCGCCGCAAGCTGGCCGGACGGCAGGGACAACGGTAACGGCCCTCAGATGAGACACCTGGGCTGGAGGGTCGACTGCCTGGGCGACATGGGCTTCCGGAGAGAGCAGGGGTCCCGGTGGTGCCACATGCAGGATGCCTATCCCCAGGACATTATCAAGAGCGGCATGCAGGATGCCTGGAAAAAAGCCCCGGTTACCATGGAGATCTGCGGCACCTTCATGCGCTGGAAGGGACGGGAAGGGTATACCGAAGAAGTGGTGAAACATGTTTTCGACAAGGCCCTCGAGTGGCACATCTCCTCTTTCAATGCCAAGAGCTCGCCCGTGCCTGAGCAATGGCGCCCGCTGGTCGACGACTGGCTAAAGAAAATGGGCTACCGCCTGGTGCTGCGCAAGTTCACCTACCCCTCGGAGGTCAGGCCGCACGGCAAGCTGGCCTTTACCTCCTGGTGGGAGAACAAAGGGGTGGCTCCCTGCTATAAAGACTTTCCCCTGGCCCTGCGGCTGCGGAACTCCGGCCGCACAGAAGTCCTGGCCACCGATGCCGATATCAGGGACTGGCTCCCCGGAGACAATCTTTACGATGACGCGGTATTCCTGCCGCCGGACCTGCCGGAAGGCGAGTACGACCTCGAGCTGGGCATCCTCGACAAGAGGACCCGCAACCCCAAGGTCAAGCTGGCGATCGCGGGAATGGGGCCGGACGGCTGGTACAGGATGGGCAGGATAACGGTCCGCGAGACCCTGAAATAGTTTTTGTGCGCCGGCCCGGGTGTTGCTGCGCCGTCCGGGATCAGGGGCACGGCTCCTGGTTGCGCGGCCTGCGGCCGCGATTGTTTGCAGATGAGCCTGTAAGCCCGCAGCTTCACTTACGCCGGACTATCCGGAAGCCATAGGCGTCGCCACCGGAGGCAACGTCAAGATAACTTCGGGAGGAGCTCCGGCAAGAGTAATACGGGCTCCGCCAGCCTCCTCCCCGGATGACGCGGTTGCGGCCGTCCGCTGGGCCGGCGGGGTTTGTCTGGCTTTCCCCGCGGTATTCTCCGAAACTGTCGTTGCACCACTCCCAGACATTGCCTAAGATGTCGTACAGGCCCCAGGCGTTCGGCTCCTTGAGAGCCGCCCGGTGTGTCCTGTCTTCCCGGGTTATCGGGTCTCTGGAGTTGGCTGTATACCAGCCCGCCCGGGCCAGGTCGCTTTCGTAATCACCATCGTAGTACAGGGACTTGGACCCGGCGCGGCAGGCATACTCCCACTCGGCTTCCGTGGGCAGGCGGAAACCGCTCTTGCTGAAATCGCACTCGAAGCTCGGCTCGTCGTAGCAGGGCTCCAGCCCCACAAGCTCGCTCAGCTTGTTGCAGAAGACAGCGGCATCGTACCAGGTGACCCTTTCCACGGGCCGGTTGACATTGCCGCTGAAAAAGGATGGGTTGCTGTCGGTTACCGCCTCGTACTGGCCCTGGGTTACCTCGATTACGCCTATCTGGAATTCATCCAGGGTAACCTGGTGCGCCGGCTCGGAGAACCCACCGACTCCACCCATCATGAAACTGCCCTGCGGCACGGAGACCAGGGTAATGCTGTTGATCACATCCAGGGTGACATCCGCCTGGTCGATGGTCAGCTTGACAGTCTCCGGGATGAAACTGTAATCCTGCCTGATGAAGCCGACCGTATAGGTCCCGGCTGGCAGGCCGTTAAACTCGAAATGACCGTCCGACTGGGTAATGTACGTCCTGAACAGGTCGTTCTCGCCTGCCAGGGTGGCTGTCGCCCCCGAGATACCGCTAGCGAGGTCATAGTAAACTTGCGCCAGGCTGCCCTTGAGGCTGAAGGTCTCAGGCAGGGGCTTTACCTCGGCGATGATATCCTCCACCATGAGGTCGGAGCCGCTGACATCCACCTCGAAGTTGTCCGGGGTGAAAGTACAGCCGGTTTTGTTGGCACGCACCAGGTAGCTGCCGTCCGCCAGCCCCGAAAAACCGTACCCGCCATCCGGCCCGGTGGTGCAGGTGGCGTTGACATTGTAGCCCAGGAGCTGCACGGTAACGCCTCCCAGGCCGCCTCCGGAGCTCAGGACCTTGCCCTCCAGGGCGTAGGTACGGCAGGCTTCGGCACGGCGGACCACCCTGAAACCCACGTCCTGCGATATGCTGGGGCCTGTTGCGCCGGGGTCCGGCATGAAAGCATTACGGTTCCACGACATGCAATTCTCCAAAGCGGTATTCCAGGAGCCGCCCCGCAGGATCCGGTAATCTCCTGCCACCGGCCCGGTGGGATTGACCAGGCTGTCTTCGCGATATGCTTCGAGCCAATCGTTGCTCCATTCCTGGGCATTGCCGAGCATATCGTACAAACCCGAGGCATTGGGAACCTTCCCGGCTACGGCGTGCGGCTTTCTGTCGCTGTTGTCCGCATACCAGGCCGCCCGCTCCAGGTCTGCATCTTCATCCCCGAGATAACTCCCGGTGGCCGTGCCCGCCCGGCAGGCGTACTCCCACTCGGCTTCCGTGGGCAGGCGGAACCCGTTCCTGCTGAAATCGCAGTCCCAGGTAGCCAGGTTGTAACAGGACTCGAACCCGGCCAGCTCGCTCAGCTTGTTGCAAAACCTCGCCGCATCCGGCCAGCTCAACTGCAATACGGGCAAGTTGGGACCCTGATAGCTCCTCGGCGAGGGGTTCTTGCGCATCACCGCCTCGTAACGGGCCTGGGTAATCTCGGTGGCGCTCATCTGGAAAGCGTTCAGGGTAACCGGGTGCACTGGTTCCGTACCGTAGTTTTCGGCCTGCTCTTTTCCCATCAGGAAACCGCCCGCAGGGATGGGCACCATGCTGATCGCCTGGATGACCTCGGTGCCCTCCGGCTCGAAATAGAGCTGACGCGGTTTTTCGGCCCCGGTAAAGAACCTGATCAAGC
>JAFGTO010000072.1 GCA_016934095.1 Candidatus Glassiibacteriota bacterium | reverse complement strand
GCTCCGCCGGGGCCGAAGTGGATTTCCACTATATCTGCCGCCTCTACTTCTACGACAACTCGCCGGTGGTGCGCCTGGTCTATACTTTCGAAAACCGTGGGCCATTCCAGGAGGGCAGGGAAGACAAGGTTGCGGTCGAGGGGCTGCACCTGGAGCTGCCCACGGTCGGGGTGGATTACGGTTATTACGCCGGGTACCCGCAGAGTGTAGCCAGCGGGCCACTGGCCTCAGGAAGCCAAACCTGGGTCTCGGTGCCGGGCTCGGGCGTGTTCAGCCACTCGCTGGATGGTACCGAGACCACCGTGGCCGACCCCAAGGCTGAAAAGCCCGACCACATCGGCTGGATCGGGCTAAGGAGCTCGGGAGACCCCCGGGGCGGGGGAGTGGTCGGGGTGGGCTTGCGCTATTTCTGGCAGATGTACCCCAGCAGCCTGGAGCTCGATGCTGACGGCGGGCTGATCACCGTGGGCATGGTCCCGGCCCGCCTCGACCAGCCGGTGGACATCTATTCCGGGGTGGCCCGCACCCACTACCTGCGGTTCGCTTTCCTCGAGGCCTCGCAGGAAGACAAGCTCGGCCCCATGGTGGCCGCCTGCCAGAAACCGCTGCTGGCCGTGGCCGCGCCGGAGTACTACTGCCGCGAAAGCAAGGCGTTCGGCAAGCTACTGGAGAGGAACAGCGCCCTTTACCCGCCCGAGAACCTCGAGCTGGTCCAGCGCACCGAGCAGGAGCTGGACCTGGGCCTGGAAGACCAGTTGAGAAAGGTGGACAGCCGCACCAAGAACAACGTTACCTGGGAGAGCTACGGGTTCCTCAACTGGGGGGACGGGATGCACTACGCCTGGCAGAGCGGGGTCCACGAGGCGAAAAATATCGCCTGGAACCACCATTACTACGACCTGCCGTTCATGTGCTGCCAGGAGTTCGTGCGTACCGAGGACTACCGCTGGCTGGACTACTTCCTCTCCCGTGCCAGCCACCTGATGGACGTGCACGTGACCCATTTCGAGCCGGGCAACCGGCTCAACGGGGCCAACCGCTACTGCCCGCCCACAGACCACGTGCGGGTCGACCCCACCGATGACAGCGATTACACCACCGCCCAGGTCTATATCTCGACCTACACCAACCACCACAAGACCCAGGGCCTTTTCTCGGCATACTACCTTACCGGGGACGAGCGCACTCTCGAGGTGGCCTACAAGGCTGCGGATTTCGCCAGGTCTTTCGGCGGGTACACCGATTTCAAACAACCCAGGGGAGCGGCTTTCCAGGTCCTGACCCTGCTGGCCGCCTACCGGATCAGCGAGGAGGAGGAGTACCTCGACGTGGCCCGGCAGACTTTCGAGCTCTGGTGGGATTACTTCTCCGCCAACAGCACCAAGTTCACCCAGGGGACTTTCATGGTCGGTTTCCTGCTCGAGGCCTTTATCGATTACTATGAGGTCGAGGACGACGACCGGGTGATCGACTTCGTGCAGCAGGCGGTGGACTGGATGCACAGCAACAAGCCCGCCGAGCAATACTCCAACATGGCCCTGGGGATCGGGTTCCTGGCCGCAGAGCTGGAAGACCCGGATTATACCGACCTCCAGAAAGAATACCTGCTCCAGTGGAAAGGCACCTGGTCCAACGCTTTCAAGGATTTCGGCCTGCACGGCCGCAGCGTGGCCCGCTCGCTGTACTACCTGTCGTACGAGGGCCTGGGCCTGGAGCCGCCACAGCCGGTCCCGGGGGATATCAACCAGGACCGGCAGCTCACCATCGCCGATGTGATCGCCCTGATCCTCAAGGGCCTGGCCGACCCGGGCGACAGCGAGGCCGACTGGAACGGGGACGGCAGGTACTCGATCCTGGATGCGATATCGCTGCTGCTCTATATCCGGGAGCAGACCGCCGGCGCGGACCTGGCCTCCGCCGGAGCTCAGCGGGTCGAGCCGCTCAGGATCGATCCCCGGCTGAGGCAAAGCCTGCTGGCTGAGCTGGAGAAGCTCGAGCTCACCGACCAGGAGCGCTCCCGGGTGAGCGAGCTGCTTTCAGGCGGGTCAGGGCTGCCCCGCAGTTTCAGCCTCTCCCAGAACGGACCCAACCCGTTCAATCCCTCCACCGTGGTGGCCTACCAGATACCGGAGGGTTTCACCGTGCAGGTGAGGCTGGGTGTCTACAACCTGCGCGGGGAGCTGGTCAGGGCACTGGTGGATGAGGTGAAAGAGCCCGGCTACTACAGCGTGTCCTGGGATGGCCGCGATGAGGGAGGCCGGGAGGTGGCGAGCGGGGTGTATTTCTACCGGCTGAGTGCCGGGGATTTCGACCAGGTCCGTAAAATGGTGCTGTTGAAGTAAATCCGGAAAATAATTATATCGAGCCCGTACCGGGCCATTGAAAGCGGAGTATTGTCGATGAAAAAAATCTTGCTGCTGAATGTTTTTCTCTGTCTCGCCTGGGCGGCTTCCGGCCTTGCAGTGGAAGTTTTCCAGGGTCATCCCCGGCTTTTCTTCCGGGACAGCACCTGGGGCGAGCGCTCGCTCACCACAGAGCAATTGCGCGCCCGCGCCCGGGACCCCCGTTACAAGGCCTATGTCGACCGTCTGACTTACAGCTCCGCCAACTATGCCCTGAAAGCCCTGCTGCTCGACAACACCATCGCGGCGAAACAGTGCATCCTGATGCTGAAGAACGGCTTCCAGTTCGATGGTACCACCACGGATGGGGAGCTGGTGATGTGGGCGGCCATGGCTTTTGACTGGGTATACAACCACCCTGTTTTCGCCGACTCTGCCGCCAGGGCCGTGGCTGTCGAGAACCTGATAGAAGGGGCCAGGCACTGCCGGGATGAGTATATCGGCCAGGGGCCGCATATCTTCCATACCCGGATGTACGGTTTCGCCGTGGGCGCCGCCATGGCCGGCCTGGTGCTGAAAGGCCACCACCCGGATGCGGACAAGTATATCGACTGGGCCTACGGGATTTTCCGGGACAACCTCTTCCCGGCCCGCCGTCTGCAGGATGGCACCGTGCACAACAGCCTGGCCTACGGCCGCAGGTATACCATGTGGCACACGGGCCATTTCATGAGCGCCTGGTATTCCGCCACCGGCGAGGACCTCTACCGCATGGTGCGACAGGAACAGGATGACTGGGCCTGGAAAGAAGCCCTCTTCATAATGTACGGACGCCAGCCGGACGGCCTGCTGGTGCGCTACGGCGACAATTTCCGCCGCACCAGCGAGAGGTTCTCCTTCCGGGTGATCGGCGAGCGGGCTTTCGCCTACCAGGAGCCGGTGGGCGCCGGCTACCTGGACTTCCTCCTGGAGACCCAGGCGCAGATGCCGGACCCGCGGGTGGTGGAGGAGGGCAACGCCTACAACGTGCTCCTGTGGTGGGATGCCGATGCCGTGGGGGTCAGCCACGACACCCTGCCCACCCGCAAGCTTTTCAGCCCCGAGGGTACCGGCATGGTGTTCTGGCGCACCGGCTGGGAAGAGGGGGGGGATGATACTTGCATCTTTTTCAAGTGCGGCGACTATTTCGGCGATCACGGCCATTTCGACCAGGGACACCTGGAAGTCTTCCGGGGCGCGCCCCTGCTGATCGAGTCCGGCGCTTACGAGGGAGGGTTTGACGGGAGCCACCGGCTGAACTACTGGCGCAAGACCATCGCCCACAACTCGGTCCTGGCCGTGGACCCGGCCGTGCCGGATGATGAAGGCGGCCAGCGGATTTACCGCAACCAGAGCGAATCCACTATCGAGGGCTACCTGGCGGATGAGGGCAGCGAGACCGGTGACATTGTCGACTACCGCGATGAGGACGGCCTGGCCTACGTGGCCGGGGATTTTTCCGCAGCCTATGACCCGCAGCGCATCGAGCTGGCCCTCAGGGAGCTGGCCTGGGTCGGCGAGCGCTACCTGGTGGTGGTGGACAATGTCTCCCTGGGCGACAACGAGCTGCTGCCCAGGGTGCTCTGGCATTACACTGTCAAGCCGGTGATCGAGGGCAACCGGTTCACCGTGGCGGATGGCGGGAGCAGGGCCGTGGTAACCGTGCTCTCCCCGGCGGAAGCGGTGCTGGACACGGTGCGCGCCTACCAGGTGGGGACCGCCTACTATCCTCCGCCGGCCCCGGACCCCTCCTGGGGTATCGGCCGGGTCGAGGTGAGTGTAGCAGAGCCCGGAGAATACGACTACCTGTTTGTCCAGGTGATAGACATCGCCGATGAAGGCGTGCCTGCAAGGGATGCCTCCCTGCAGGTGGACCAGGCTACCGGCAGCCTGCATCTCGCCCTGCCCTCCGGCGACCTGGACCTGGAGGGCGAGCCGGGGTCGCGCAGCCTGGTGCGGTTCACTCCCGGGGAGGTCGAGACAGGGGACCTCAACGGGGACGGTCAGCTCACTATCGCCGATGTGATCGCCCTGGTCCTCAAGGGCCGGGCCGACCCTGCCGACCCGCAGGCGGACTGGAACGGGGACGGCCGCTACTCGATCCAGGATGCAATCGGCCTGCTGCTCTATATCCGCGACCGGGCAGGGAGTGCGGGCCTGGCCTCATCGCCGCAGGCCCGGGACATACAGTAGATCCAAGGGATGACTGATGGCTGCAGAGGAGATTTTCGACATCGTGGATGAGGCGGGCAGGAAGGTCGGGCAGGCGGCGCGCAGCCGCGTGCACGGCGACCCTTCCCTGATCCACCGCAGCGTGCACCTGCTGGTGCTCAATTCCCGGGGCGAGCTCTACCTGCAGAAGAGGGCCGGCCACAAGGACATCCAGCCGGGCAAGTGGGACACCTCGGTGGGCGGCCATGTCGGCCCGGGCGAAAGCCCGGCAGAGGCGGTGGAGCGTGAGGCGGCCGAGGAGCTGGGGCTCAGCGGCGTGCCTTTCGATTTCCTCTACTCCTACCTCTGGCGCACCGCGGTGGAGACCGAGCTGGTGTCCACCTTCCTCTGCCGCTGGGATGGGCCGGTGAGGTTTGACCCCGGCGAGATCACCGATGGGGGTTTCCGCTCTTTCGCCGCAATCGAGGCAGGCCTGGGGACCGGGGTTTTCACTCCCAATTTCGAGGAGGAGTTCGCCCGGCTGAAAGAGCACCTGGAGCGCAAGGGCTGAAGGCCAGGGCACGGAGAGAGGCAGGCACAAAGGAGCAAAGGCACCAGGCACAGAGGCACAAAGGCCCCGCCCCGCCACCCCAGCGGTAGGGGCACGGCGTGCCGTGCCCGTGGTTGGGTTGCCTCATAGTATGGGCGGCGGAAGGAAAATTCCCCTTGTCAGAGGGGTGACTGCCGCAACCGCGGCCCCTACTGTTTGAACCTGCGCCGGACAGCCAGCAGCAGCAGGGTAACCTGCGAGTAGAAAAAAATGGCTGCCAGGAATATCCAAACTTGAGTTAACTCCCCTGCCGGCACATAGAACCGGCCCCTCTGCAGGGTGAGCACCGACAGGGCAAAGAGAACCGCCTTCCAGAAATCGTGGATGGCCTGCCGCAGGGGGCCGGGGTCTAGCGACCAGTCATAGCTGACCGCAGCCAGGGGCGCGCCCTCAGGGGAGAGGGGCCGGAACCCCGAGAAAAAGAACAGGCCCGCGAACGCCAGCAGCATCAAGGCCAGAACTAACAGGGCCCGCCAGTAGCTGGTGCCGTAGTTGCTTAAGAACCCGTAGAGCGCATAAGCATTGAGCCATTCCCTTACTTTCCTCCACCTAGGCCCTGCCCTGGCGCCGATGTCTTTCCTGCGCGCCTCCATCTCGCCGATACGGAACTCGTGGGCGCTGAGGAAATCCCGCTTCTTCTCGTGGTTGAGCACGAGCTGGCTGTAGTTTTCGGCCAGCTTGGAGTAATCGACTTCCTCAGGCGGTTCATCCTCATTACCTGCTTCCGGGTGCAGGTGGCGGAACTCATCGAACAGGGCTTTTTCCCTGATCAGCCATAGTTTTCCGGTTTTCGGCCGGTACCAGTGCACGTCCCGGAAGGTGAAATTCTCTATATCGGTGTCTGTGAAGCTCGCCCGGCCCAGGTCCACCTTGTTGAAAATGACCTTTGCTTTTTCTCCGGTCTCTACTCCATTGAAAAGCAGCGGCCCGTGAAAACAGCGGTTATCTATACCGCCTTCGAATAAAACCCTGCCTTCAAACTTAGCCCACCTGAAGTCTGCCTCCTGCTGGAAAGTTACCATGCTGAATTCTACTTCTTGCTGGAATTTGGCCCTGCTGAAGTCGGCATCCTGTTCGAATTTAGCCCTGGAAAAGTCAGCCAGCTGTCGAAATTCTGACCATTTAAAGTCAGACTTCTGCTTGAATTTGGCACGCTTGAAAACGGCCTCTTTCTGGAAATTCACACCTGTGAAATCTGCCTTCTGATGGAAATTTGCTCCTATGAAAGCAGCTTCTAGT
>JAFGTO010000520.1 GCA_016934095.1 Candidatus Glassiibacteriota bacterium | reverse complement strand
CTGCCACCGGCACGCCCAGGTCCGCGACCTCGACCTTGCCGCCAGGCACGCGCACTTTGATCAGGTGCCCGCTGCCCTGCGGGTCATCCGGCATGGTGCCGGCATACAGCACGCCCCCGGTCCCGCGGGCGAAGCCGCTCTGCACCGAGCGCTGGCCGGGCAGGACCTGCCCCAGGTCGAACGCCTGTTCGAGGCTCCTGCGGCTCAGCGAAGCGGTGAAGATGAAAGGAGTCAGGCCCTGCGCGGCCGAGGTGCCGCCGACCGCGTAGTCGCCGACCACGGCCAGCGAGGTTATGGCGTTGCGGTAGATCGGCAGGCGCAGCCTGTCCGGGCCGGGGTTCTCCAGGGAGACTTCCACTGCAAAGCTGCCCCTGGGATTGAAAAACTTGAATTGCGCCTCCGCCGGCCCGCTGAGCAATGCCAGGGCGAGGAGTGCGTGCAGGGTGATGGCTGCAGTTTTCATTTAAGGTTCCTTTCCGGGTTGAAAATGATCATGAACGGCCGGCTGGCGCCGGATTCGCCCATGTCCTCGGCCGTGAGGCTACGCCTGCGGCCGGCGAAATAGAGGTTGCCCCGGCTGTCCCTGACATCGGCGCCGGTGGCCTCGCTGATAACATCGATCGGGAAGCGCAGCACCGGCCGCCTGGTCCCGGCCGCCGGGTCGAACTCCATCAGCACGGTGGTGTCGCGCACCATGTAACGGCCGTGTCCGCCGATGAAGTAGTAGAGTTTCCCGTTTCCCGCGAACGCTGAGTTGGGGCTGTAGCCGCTGGGCGGCAGCTCAGGGCTGTCCCAGGTGGGGCCCAATGCCTCCACCGGGCCGATCCCGGTTTTTTGGGGGCGGAAGGCGCAGATCATGTTGCCGTAGGTGATCAGGTAGATCACCCCCTGGCTGCTGTCCACGGCATAGGTGGGCACGCCGGTGATTATCATGGGCGCGGGAGTGCCGTCGAAAGCCGGGAGGCTGTCCGAGGAGAAGAGCAGCCGTCCGGTCTCTCGCTCGTACTTGACCAGCCTCTGGCGCCAGTCCACGTAGTAGCCGTTGCCCCAGCGGTCGCTGAACACGGTGCGCGGCACGTGGGCGCTGCCCATGCGGCCCAGGTCGCGCAGGAGGTTTTCCCGCGGGTCGTAGACCAGCAGGTGCACCTGGGGGTAGCTCACCCCGTAAATCAAGCCACCCACCCGGTCGACAGCGATGTCCTTGATGCTTTCGTACTCGAGGCCCTGGCCCAGGCAGGTCAGGCGCTCGAGCACCGGGTCCCACTTAAAAAAGAACCCGCCGCTGTAGCCGTGGGGGTGGTTCATCAGGTATTCCTCGCGGCTCTCGCCCCCATCCGTGGAAAAATACATGCAGCCGTCCGGCCCCTCGATGATCTCGGAGTGGACCTTACCCTGCCACTGGTATTCGCGCAGGTTGGCCAGCTCGGCGATGAAACCCAGCAGGCGCATCCGGCCCGAGGGAACCTCGTACTCGTACAGGCCGACTTTGCCGCGGTGGTCGGTCACCCCGATGAACACCTTGTCGTGCCTGGAGCTGTAGCCGATCGACTTCCAGGTGGAATGCGCCTCCCGGAAACCGGGGTACTCGACAAAGCGGATGTTCCTCTCGGTGATCTCTCCCCTGGCCGGGGAAGATGCCAGGACTGCGGCCGCCAGCAGGGGAATTATCCTGTGCACCGGGAACAGCCGTTTCATTGCAGCTCCTTGCCGGGATTGAAGATCAGCAGGAACGGCCGGCTGGCTCCGGACTCGCCCATGGCTTCCGCGTCCGGGTCGCTCTTCCGTCCGCAGAAATAGATGTTGCCGAACTCATCCTTGACCCCGGCGCCGGTTACCTCGTTGACCGTCTTCTGCGGGAAGCTCCACACGACCCGTTTCTGCCCGTTGTGCGGGTCGAACTCCATCATCACGTTCTGCTCCCTGCCCTCGACATAGCTGCCGTGGCCGCCGATGAAGTAGTAGAGCATCCCGTTGTCGCCCAGGGCCAGGTTGGGGCAGTAGTAGTTGTATGGCGGACGGTTGGGGCTGCCAAAAATGCAACCCAGTTCATCTAACTTGCCGAACCCGAGCTTGGAGGGATGGAAAGCCAGCACCTTGGCGCCGTAGGTCACCAGGTAGATTATCCCGTTCGCCAGGTCCTCGGCATAGGAGGTGACCCCGGTGATTATCCTGCCGCCCGGGGTGCCGTCGAACGCCGGCAGGCTGTCGCTGCAGAACAGGAGCTTGCCGGTCTCGTGCTCGTGCTTGATCATCCGCTGGCGCCAGTCGACATAATACATGTTGCCCCACCAGTCGCTCCAGAGTACCCGGGGGACATGGTCGCTGCCCACCCGGCCCAGGTCGCGCAGGTCGTTCTTCCGGTAATCGTAGAGCAGCAGATGCACCTGCGGGTATGAGATACCCATGATCAGGCCGTTTATGCGGTCCAGGGTGATGTCCTTGATACTCTCGTACTGCAGGCCCCGGCCGATGACTGTCAGGCGCTCCAGGTCCGGCTCCCACCTGAAAAAGAACCCGCCGCTGTAGCCTTGCGGGTGGTTCATCAGGTATTCCTCGCGGCTCTCTCCGCCATCCGTGGAAAAATACATGTTACCGTCCGGCCCCTCGGCGATCTCCGAGTGGACCTTGCCCTGCCACTGGTATTCGCGCAGGTTGGCCAGCTCGGGCAGGAAGCCGCAGAGGCGGATTTTTCCGGTCTTGACATCGTACTCGAACAGCCCCACCTTGTCGCGGTGGTTGGTCACGGCGATAAAAACTTTCTGGTGTTTCCTGCTGTAACCGATCGATCCCCAGGTCGAGTGGGCATCCGGGAAGTCCGGGTAGTCCACGAACCGCAGGTTCTTCTCGGTTATTTCTGCAGGCAGGGGGCTGCCTGCAGCCAGGAACAGCATTGCCGCCGCACCCAGCAGCGCGGCGGAACGGGCTTTGTTCAGCATCTGACCTTCCTTTCCTCAGGTCTCCGGTGGAAGAAGAAACGTCTGCCCTGGAAAACCGGGCATTGCTGCAAAATTTAAGGCTAAGCGGATAGTTTTGTCAACAACGTATCACCCTGAAAAGCAGTTAGACCGATACCCGCCGGAAAAAATTGTGGCCCCGGCCGGGGAAGCGGTTATTATATCATTCTTACAACAAACGTAAGATAAATTACATACTTTCGGCGGGGGAGGGCGGAAACCTTTTCCAAAAGGTTTTCTCCTTTCCCCCGTAAAACTCCTATACTATATCTCTGTCGTTAAGTTGGTATCAGATTAATACAACTGTATTTCTTCAATGACTTGCTCTTCCTGAGGTGCAAGCCGCGGTTAATGAGTTTGAGGCCATATCCACGTGCTTCCTCTGACCCGGCCCGTCTGCGAACACCGGTAATATTTCTGTAGATAGTTCCCGACAGGATAAGCCATTCCCGGATTCCGCAAAGGCCAAGAGATGATAACACGGTTAAAAACAAATAGATATAATTCTTGAAGGGCGGCGCATGTGTACGTATATTTCAAAGAGAGAGGCTGAAAACTATAAAAAGCTACTATACGAAACACTCCTCAATCTCAGGGGCCCTTGAGAGGATAAGCTGATGATCGAATCCATGCGCATCTTCAACTATAAAAGCCAAAAAGAGATAAAACTCGGTTTAAATCCGCTGAACGTGCTCATCGGCCCCAACGGATGCGGAAAATCAAATTTTATAGATTTGTTCAGCCTTATATCCTCGGGCGCAAAAGGAGAGCTGGGCAAGGCTCTGGACAGCCGGGGCGGGTTCGATACGGTCATTTACAAGGGGCCCTCTAAAACCAGGACTCAACTTGGTTTTGGAATCCAGTTCACGCCCCTTCCTCATTTTGAAAATATCGAAAGAGAGAATCCGGAAAGCAGGATAATTTATAATGTGGTTATTTCGAATCTTTGGAACGGTACCTCTGTCGAAACTGAAGAGTTATGCGTAACAACCAACGATGAAAAGATTACTTTCGTGAATAGAAAACCCGGTGAATGCTCTTTCAAGGACGAGAGTATCTTACCGTTAACCAGGGCTTTTAGTGGAAAAGATAAAGAAATTAAAAAAATTGGATCTCCGTCAGAATTCGCCATATACCAGGTCAAGGACGAACTCAATCATCCACTCCCATACAAGGTCAATAAATACCTGGAAGAGGTCGCGGTCTACTTGCCTTTCGATGTATCGGCGGAATCGGTGGTGCGAAGGCCGCAGCTTGTCCGGCCTGGTACGAGGCTGGCACCCTCGGGGGCGAACCTGGTCTCCGTGCTTCATTCAATTCAGCAAAACCACCAGGATGTCTGGGGTGATATTTCGGAGATCTTGAGCTGCATTTATCCGGGGTTCAGAAAAATAAGTTTTCCCGCAGGAGGGGGGGACGGCAAAATATTAATTCAATGGTACGAAGAACCGTTCAAAGAGCTGGGCTTCTCCATAAACATGATCTCAGATGGCACTGTCAGGCTGCTGTTGTTGCTGGCCCTGTTGAAATCCCCGGACCCTCCGTCGCTGGTCTGCATAGATGAGCCGGAAACCGGTTTGCACCCGAGCTGGATAAAACTGGTCGGCGAGCTGCTCGAGGAAGCCTCGACCCGCACACAACTGATAGTATCAACCCATTCAGCAGAGCTTGTCTCCAAGATGAAACCGGGAAACGTGGTAGTCTGTGAAAAAGAGGACGGTGCATCCGTAATGGAGCGCCTGGATGAAAAAGAGCTGTCCGAGTGGCTGGAAAAATACACTCTCGGCGACTTATGGCTTTCCGGCCATTTCGGGGGATGAGCATGAACCTGCGAGAACATGGAAAAGCCACAAGAATTATAGTTCTATGCGAAGGTGAAACTGAGGTAATTGCAGTAAGAGAGTTTATAAAGCGAAAATGGGAAGAGAACGGTTTGAGATCTGTAGGTTTAATACCTATAGACTTGAGAGGACAACTCGGAAATCTGCATGATAAGGCGGAAAGGTTCTGCAGAGATGAAAAAAACATCGCAGTCTTCACCCTTGTGGATCTGCATGAATTCAAAGGCGTTGATTTAAGAGGATTCGGCCCCTTAACCGAAAAAATAGGCGCAGCAAAAAAATGGCTTAAAAATGATTTTGAAACCCGGGTGCTTGAGAAATTCCACCCGCATCTTGCAGTCCATGAGACCGAGGCCTGGATTCTGGCAGATGGAGAAGCCCTGGCAAACCGTCTTAGGAACCGGGGGATTAGACCACGAAGGAATGCAGAAAAAATAGATGACCAGAATCCTCCCAAGAAAATACTCGACGAACTGTTTAAAAAATATAGGAAACACGAATACCGCGTGTTGATAGATGGTGCACCCCTGTTCAAAAAAATGGATTTCACAAGGGTCTATGGCTCCTGCCCGAATTTCAGGGAGTTCTATGAAGACCTTAAGTCCGCCGCACAGGCGGTGAGATAAAAAGTTATCCGGTACTGCCCAGTGTCATTACCCGCCAGGCTGCTCCTTGCCATACTGTTGCTGTATCCTTCTTTTGTCTTCCCAGGCTCTGCCGGGTCGGAAGTGCCCGAGCCGGTCATCTTCTGCGGCAGGGCCGACCCCACCGCGGACAAGCCCCAGAGCAAACTCTGGTATGCGCAAGGCACCTGGTGGGCCTGGCTGCCCGGGGGGGAATCCGGCGGGAGGCTCTGGCGGCGCGGCAGCCAGGGCGCCTGGATCCCCGCGGAGCACCTGGACCCGGTCCTGGCCGCCCTGCCGGGCCGGGCGGATGTCTGGGCCGGCGCGCGGGGCGACACCGTGGCCGCAGTGCTGGTTGGGGACAGCCTGCTGGCAGTG
>JAFGTO010000519.1 GCA_016934095.1 Candidatus Glassiibacteriota bacterium | reverse complement strand
CTGCCACCGGGAGTTCGGCGAGTGCCGGGCCATGCTTGCCGGCGCAGGGCTGCTGCTCGAGGCTTTCGAGCTGCTGGAAAGCTCGGCAGCCCGGCTGGGGCTGGACCCCGGGGAGCGGGAGGAAACAGTGGCCTCGGTGGCCGCCGCAGTAGGGGGAGGCGGGGTGGTCGGCGGCCAGGTGGTGGACCTGGAGAGCGAGAAGAAGCAGGTGGACGGGCGGACCCTGGAGTACATCCACTCGCACAAGACCGGCGCACTGATCCGGGTCTCCTGCACCCTCGGGGCCAGGCTGGCCCGGGCTGACCGCAGGACCCTGGAGGCCCTGGCCGCTTACGGAGAGAAGATCGGCTATGCTTTCCAGATCGTGGACGACCTGCTGGACGAGCTGGGAGATTCCAGGGACCTGGGCAAGGAGGTGGGGATGGACAAGGCGCGCGGGAAAGCCACTTTCCCGGCAGTCTACGGGGTGAGCGAGAGCCGCCGCCTGGCCGCCCTGGCGGTCGAGGGGGCGAAAGAAGCCCTGGCCGGCTCGGCACTGGAGAAAGACCCGGTGCTCGCGGGAATAGCGGGATTCATCCTGGCACGCCAGGCCTGAGGAAAGCACATTTATCTTGCCCCTGCGCTCAAGCCTGTTATAATTTAGATACAGTAATGGAATCTTTTACCGGCAACTAATGGTTTCAAATTTACCGACTGTCCCCCGGGGAGAAACAAGAACGTGTCTCAGAAAACGAAAACTCTGCTGGAGAGGATAGATAGCCCCGAAGACCTCAAGCGCCTGAGTGTCGAGGAGATGGGGCGGCTCTGCGAGGAGCTGCGCAGCTACATGGTCTCGGTGGTCTGCGACTGCGGCGGGCACCTGGCTCCCAACCTGGGGGTGGTGGAGCTGACCCTGGCCCTGCACTATATCTACGACTGCCCCCGCGACAAAATCATCTGGGACGTGGGCCACCAGTGCTATGTGCATAAGATTATTACCGGCCGCAGGGAGGCGTTCAAGTGGCTGCGCCAGGACGGAGGAATCAGCGGGTTCCCCAGCCCGGAGGAGAGCCCCTGCGACGCTTTCGCCACCGGGCACGCCTGCACCTCGATCAGCGCGGCGGTGGGCTATGCCGCGGCCCGCGACCTCTCGGGTCAGGACTTCAACGTGGTGGCCGTGGTCGGGGACGGGGCCCTTACCGGGGGGCTGGCCTACGAGGGCCTGAACAACGCCGGGGCCAGCGGCAGGAACCTGCTGGTGGTGCTCAACGACAACCAGATGTCTATCTCCCCCAATGTCGGGGCTTTCTCCCAGTACCTGAACACTATCATCCTCGACCCCAGGTATACCAAGCTGAAGAAAGATATCTGGGAGATGACCGAGAAGCTCCCGGTGGGCAAGGACCAGGTGCGCAGTTTCGCCCACCGGCTCGAGGAGTCGGTCAAGAACCTGTTCGTGCCGGGCATGCTTTTCGAGGAGCTGGGTTTCAGGTATTTCGGGCCGATAGACGGGCACGACCTGGAGGAGATGATCCACGCCCTGAAGACTGTCAAGGAGCTGGAGGGGCCGATCCTGCTGCACGTGCTAACCAAGAAGGGCAAGGGTTTCCAACATGCCGAGAACAACCCCACCAGGTTCCACGGCACCGCGGCTTTCGACGTGGACACCGGCCAGAGCCTGCCGCCGAGGATCCCCAGCTATTCCTGGTTCATGGGCCAGGCCGCGGTGGAGCTTGCCGAGAACAACCCGCGCATCCTGGCCATTACCGCAGCCATGCCGGATGGGACCGGGCTGAAAACCTTCCAGCAGGAGCATCCCGGGCGCTTTTTCGATGTCGGGATCGCCGAGCAGCACGCAGCCACTTTCGCCGCCGGCATGGCCATGGTGGGCATGAGGCCGCTGGTCGCGCTCTACAGTACTTTCATGCAGCGGGCTTTCGACATGGCTATCCTCGACGTGGCCCTGCAGAAGATGCCGGTGGTTTTCGCCCTGGACCGGGCCGGACTGGTGGGGGATGACGGGCCGACCCACAACGGCGTGTTCGACCTCTCCTTCATGGGCATGATCCCCGGGATGATAGTCTCCGCACCCAAGGATGAAGTCGAGCTGCGAGACCTCCTCTATACCGCTTTCCTGCAGGACAAGGCTCCTTTCAGCATCCGCTACCCGCGCGGCAGCGGGGTGGGTGTCATCCGCTCCAGGCGCTTCCGCGAAGTCGAGATCGGCTCCTGGGAGATGTGCGAAGACGGCGGGGACGTGGCCATCCTGGCCGTGGGCTCGATGGTCTATCCCGCGGTCTGGGCGCGCAAGCTGCTGCTCAAGGACGGTATCAACGCCGCGGTGGTCAACTGCCGCTTTGTCAAGCCCATGGACCACGCGATGCTGGACCGCATACTCGGCAGCTACCGGACCATTGTCACGGTCGAGGAAAACGTGCTGGCAGGCGGTTTCGGGTCCCAGGTCTCGCTCTACGCCTCGGCCAAAAGGCCTGCCGGCAACCGGATATTACACCTGGGGGTCTCCGACCAGTTCCTCAAACCCGCCAAGCGTACCCTGCTCCTCGAGAGGATGGGACTGACCCCGTCGGGGATCCGCAGTTTCGTGCAGCAAGCTACCGGCGAGCGCATGGATGAACATAGCGTTAAAGGCCAACATCTTCCATAAGGGCGCCGAGCTCCAGCTTAACCGGTGCCTGGACCACCTGCTCGGCAAAGGTGTCGGGGTCTGGGTTTACAGGGACCTGGTGCCGCTGATCCGCCAGCGGCAGCTGCCGGTACTGGACGACTCAGGTGTCCCGCCGGAGGTCTCGATGATGATCGCGCTCGGCGGGGACGGGACAGTGCTTTCGGCGGCGCGCCTGGTAGGAGAGTCCGAGCTGCCCATCTTCGGGGTCAACATGGGCCATTTCGGCTTCCTCACCAGCAGCAGCATCGGGGAGTTCATCGGCGACCTGGACCGCATCCTCGCCGGGGATTACCAGACCGAGGAGCGGATGGTGCTCGCAGCCGAAATTATCGGCCCCGGGGCAGAGGAGCGGCGCTACACCGCTCTTAACGACTTTGTCCTGCACAAGGGGTCGCTGACCCGGCCGATAGTGATCGACCTGAAAGCCGGGGATGAGCTGGTCGGGGTGTTCCCGGCCGATGGAGTGATTATCTCCACACCCACCGGATCCACTGCCTATTCTCTTTCCGCGGGCGGGCCTATCCTGTTTCCCTTGATGCAAGCCGTCGCCATCACTCCAATCTGTCCCCACACCCTGGCGGTGCGGCCGCTGGTCGTGCCGGTGGAAATCCCCATTACGGTCTCCGAGCGGTCCTCGCACCGGGACGTGCAGCTTACCGTGGACGGTCAGGAGTCCTGCAGTATCAGCGAGGAGGACACGATCGTTATCGGCCGGGCCTCGCACGTCACCAGGCTGGTCAAGCCGTTCGAGGGGTCTTTCTTCTTCCGGCTGCGCAGCAAGCTGAAGTGGGGAGAGCGGGAGAGGAACTGAAAAAAGCATGATACAGGTTTTACGAGTTACCGACTACGTGCTGTTCGGCAGGGTGGAGATCGAGTTCGGGGAGCACCTGAATGTCATCTCGGGAGAGACCGGGGCCGGGAAGTCGATCCTGCTCGGGGCGCTGGGCCTGCTGCTGGGCGGTGAAGCCTCGCCCGAGCTGATCCGCCGGGGAGCCGAGAAAGCGGTCGTCGAGGGCCTGTTCCGCCTGTCCGGAACCAAGAGCGCCAGGCTGGCGGAGCTGGGGCTGATCGACGAGCAGGGCGGAGAGGAGCTGGTCGTCCGCCGCGAGATCTCATCCGCAGGGCGCAGCCGCTGCTTTATCAGCGACCGCATGGCCAACCTCGCCACCCTCAGGCAGCTCGGCGAAGAATTGATCGAGATTCTCGGCCAGCAGGAGCACCAGCTCCTGGTCAAGCCGGCCAGCCAGCTCGGGATCCTGGATGCCTACGGCCGCCTGGAGGGCCTGCGGGCGAGTTTTACCGGCATCCTGGCCCGGCGCAGGGAGTGTGAGTCAATGCTCGCCGGGATGCAGGAGAGGCTCGAGCGCTTCCGCGGCGAGATGGAGCTGATGCGCTTCCAGGCCGAGGAGATAGACAGGGCCGACCCCAAGCCCGGCGAGGATGAGCGGCTGGAGGAGGAGCGGCGGCTGCTGGAGAACTCAGAGAAGATCCAGCAGGCCCTGGCAATGCTCACCTCCGGGCTGGAGGGGGGGGACCTGGGAGGGTTCGACGCTTCGGGACTGCCAATGGAACCGGTACTGGGGAGCCTGGGCTCGCTGCGCAGGCAGTTCGAAGCGCTGGCCGGGATGACTGCCAGGGCCGTTGGGCCCCTGGCGCAGTTCGATGAGGCGCGGTTCCTGCTCGAGGAAGTCTGCGCCTCCCTGCGCGAGCTGGCCGGCAGGGTGGAGCACGACCCCGCCCGTCTCGAGGAGGTGCGCAGCCGGCTGGACAGCCTTTTCAAGCTGAAAAAGAAATACGGCTCCACCCTGGACGAGGTGCTCGCTTTCCGGGAGGCCCTGGAAAAGAAGCTTAAACAGACCGAGCAGGGCGAAGCGGAGCTGGATGGGCTGCGCGCCCGGCTGCAGGAGCTCTCAGCCGAGGCGGACCGGGCGGCCGCCGGGCTGACCGCCGAGCGGAAAGCCGCAGCCGCCGGGCTGGAAAAAGAGGTGAGCGCACGCCTGTCCGGCTTGGCCATGGGCCGGGGGCAGTTCAGGGTGGATTTCGACAGTGTCTCACCCGGCCGGGAAAGCGCCCCCGGTTATTTGAACACCGGTGCGGACCGGGTTACTTTCCTGCTGAGCACCAACCCCGGCGTGCCGCTGATGCCCTTGTCGAAAGTGGCCTCCGGCGGGGAGCTTTCCAGGGTGATGCTGGCTATCAGGAGCGTGCTGGCCGCAGTGGAGGCCCCCTCGACCATGCTTTTCGATGAGGTGGACAGCGGGATCGGCGGCAAGGTGGGCAGGATGGTGGGGAGCTACCTCGGCGAGGTCGCCGGCAGCCACCAGGTGCTGGTGGTGACCCACCTGGCCCAGATCGCCCGCTGCGCGGACACCCACCTGGTGGTGGAAAAGTCCTCGGACGGCGACAGGACCGAGACCGTGGTGCGGACCCTGGCTGTCGAAGAGCGTCCCGCGGAAATCGCCCGCATGCTGGGGGGCGATGCGGAGAGCGAGCTGTCGCTGGCCCATGCGCGCCAGCTGCTGGAGCATCCGGAAGAAGGGAAGCCATGAGTGTGGAGCTAAAACACAGCAGGAAAGTACCCATACCCTATACGCGGATCAGGGAGCTGAACATCTTCACGCTCTCCAACTTCCTCTCGCTGCTGCGCGTGCTGCTGCTGCCCTTTATCTACTACAGCCTGACCCGTGGCACCCAGGCCGGCGACTACTGGGCCTGCGGCCTGATGCTGCTGGCCGCCGCCACCGATATCCTGGACGGCCTGCTGGCCCGCAGCCGCAAGACCATCTCCAGCTTCGGCAAGATACTCGATCCCCTGGCTGACAAGCTCTGCATGGGGGCCATAGTCATCTTCCTGATCACCCTGCGCGGTTTCCCGCTATGGCTGGTGGTCCTGATCCTGGCGCGGGACACGGCCATCTTCCTGGTCGGGGCGTTCCTCATCCGCCACTACAAGATCGTTTTCCCCTCGAACTTCTGGGGCAAGCTGTACTCGTTCAGCGTGGCGGTGCTGATTGCCGCCTACACCCTGCGCCTGGGCTGGCGCTTCAGCTTCGAGTGGGCGGTCCTGGCCCTGATGGCCGTTTCCTCGCTGAGCTACGGCGTGATCATCTTCCGCTACGTCAGGACACACCAGCGCCACCAGCGCAGGCACAGGAAACTCGAGGCCGGAGCCCCGGAAGAGACCCGGGCCGCCGTGGCCGACCGCGACGCTACCGGAAGCCAAGTCTAAGGGAGGAAAGCATGACCCTGACCCCGGTGAAAATGGAGATACCCTCCGAGGCCAACATCATTATCGGGCACACCCACTTTATCAAGACCGTCGAGGACTTGTACGAGGTCTTCGCCTGCAGCCACCCCGCCATCCGTTTCGGCATCGCCTTTTGCGAGGCCAGCCAGGAGCGTCTGGTCCGCTGGGACGGCAACGACAGGGAGCTGACCGATGCGGCCGTGGCCAATGCCCTGGCCATCGGTGCGGGACACACCTTCGTGGTCCTGATGCGCGAGGGTTTCCCGATCAACGTGCTGGGCGGGATCAAGGACTGCCCAGAGGTCTGCAGGATCTACTGCGCCACCGCCAACCCGGTCGAGGTGATCGTGGCCGAGAGCTCACAGGGTCGGGGAGTGGTCGGCGTGGTGGATGGGGAGGGGCCGCTGGGTGTGGAGACGGAACAGGACCAGAAAGTTCGCAGGGAGTTCCTGCGCAAGATCGGCTACAAGCGCTGAGCTGCGGATAATCCTCACTTGACCTGGTAGCCGGTCAGCTCCTTGATCACGGTCCACCGGCCGATACCCAGGAAAAGTATCTCCCCGTTGGGCAGGGTCAGCCAGATGAAGAATTCGGGGTCCGAGAGCTCCGCCTGGATTATTCCCACGCCGCTCTTGTAGTAGTAGCGTATCTTGTATTGCTCGCTGGCTGCGTAATCGACAAAAGTGTTGTACATCTCGACTTCGGCGATCGGCCCCTCGAACCCGGAGAGCGAGGGCAGGATGTTGGTCACCTTCTGCGAGATGTCCACCCCCCCCACGCCCCCTGCCTCTACCGAGACCCAGTGCCTGCCCTTGAAAAGCTCGTTAAAGACGAACAGGTAATCCTTCTCGTAAGAGAAGAACTCGTCGAGGTTGACCACGCCATCGCTGGCCAGCAGGGCATCCAGCCGCGAGGCGCTGAAAGCCGCCGGCACCGGTTCCAGGAGCTGGCGGGCCAGCCTGGTCAGGGGTATGTACCTGCCGCTGCCGGCCGCCCCGACCCGCGCGACCAGGCGCTCGGCTCCGCTGTCCAGGCTGAACGGGATGAACCCGCCGGTGTTGTAGGTGGTCAGGATGCCTTTCAAAAGGATACGGTCGCCCCTGGGCGCCAGGTAGTGGACCTCGACAGTGGTGTCTGCACTCAGGGGGTCGGCGAGGTAGCCCATCACGTGGTGGTGGCTGACCCCGAAAGCTTCATCCCCGGTAATGGACTCGGTCCGGGTGATGGACACGCGCTGACTGCCGGTCGAGCTGAGCGACCAGTCGGGCAGGCTGTCCGAGTTCGACTCGACAAAGATACTCTGGGTCAGGCGGTACTCCCAGTAGTTGCCGACAGCCAGGGGGTATGGATCGGTAACGACATCGGTATCGACCGAGGTAGATCCCTTATCGCTGCAGCCGGTCAACAGGCTGGCCAGCGCTGGCAGCAGGAGGGTATAAATGTATTTAAGAAGCCGGCTTCTGCTCATTTTACCAGTACCATTTTGCGCACTGCGCTGAAATTTCCGGCCTGCAGGCGGTAGAAGTAGACCCCGCTCGGCAGGGGCCGGCCCCTGAGGTCGGTGCCGTCCCAGGTCGCAGAGTAGCTTCCCGGGGACTGGAGGCCATAAACCAACACGGCAACCACGGCCCCGCGCAGGTTGAATACAGTCAGACTCACCTGCAGCTCGTTCGAGCCGGACGGCAGGGAGTATTCGATCGTGGTGCTGGGGTTGAAAGGGTTCGGGCGGTTCTGGGCCAGGGAGAAGGCTGCGGGCAGCCCGGGCCGGCCAGGTTCCGGCCCGCGGGACACGGCGGCCAGGGTCAGGCTCTGACGGTAGGCGGCTCCTGCGGCCAGGGCATTGGCGATCAGGTCTTCCCGGTCGTCGCCCACCAGCACGGCCCAGGCCACGGTAACCGAGTCGCCGGGGGCGATGGTATGCGGCCCGCTGGCCAGGATCTCCGACCAGTCATCCAGGGAGTCCGCTACCGCCCTGACCAGGCCGCCGCTCATGAAGCCGAAAGCTACGTTGTCCGAGTAGCCCTGGTGGATGTAGCGCGAGTTACGCACCGCCCGGTGCCCGGAAACATCGTGGTCGGAGACCAGGGCCAGGCCGCCGTAGCCGAACTGCGGCTCGACCGGGTTGTAGATGAATCCCAGGCTCAGGGTCTGATCGTAGCCCACCGCGTTGCGGCTGGGCAGGGAGTCGGGGATGTCCCAGTCCGCATAAAGTCCTATGTACAGGTTTTTCAGGGTGGCCGGGTGCGGGTTGAGCACCCGGTATTCGAGGATCACGAAATCATCGTTCGGCGGCTCGGACCAGGCCAGGGTGGTCTGTTTGATCCTCACCCCGATGGCGTTGAACGACCCCTCGCTCTTTTCCCGGATGTAGGCTTCGCCCACCTGGTCGGCCCGGGGGTTGTCGGTGAAGAGCTTGATCGGCCCGCCGGGCCCGGGGGCGAAATCGAAGTCCGCAATCCCATCCGAGACCTTGAGCGAGCTGGTGCCCACCAGCAGCGCGCCGCGGTAAAGCATGGTATAGGAGGCCTCTCTGGGATAGCGCAGGCCCAGGCCGGCGCTGGTCTGGCCGATGTTGCCGCCGAACTGGCCGTAGTTGGTGAAACTGAAGATGAAGCTGCCGGCATCGTGGTAAGCCAGGTCCTCCACCGCCGGGGCGATGGGCAAAGCCACCTGCAGACTCTTGACCAGATCCCCTGCGCCGGAGGTCAGCTCGACATAGAAAAGCAATTGGCTGCCGGGGGGTGCTGCCGGCAGGAGACGGAAAACGAACGGGTCGTCATCGTTGACCGCCCCCCCGAGCTGCCCGATGTCGCCGTAGAAAGCGGTGCTGTCGATCAGCACCGCTGAGGGGTTTTCGGTGCGCAGCTTCGCCGAGACACCGTAGACCGGAGCGCCGGAGTTGAAGACCGGCACTTTGATCAGGACTGTCTCGCCGGGCTCGAGGTAACCGTTGCCGTTGCCGCCGGCGCTCTCATCGGTCTCCACCCTCTTGGTGTAGAGCACCGGGACGGCGGGGGCCGGGATCAGCTCGAAAACCGCCGCGGGGTTGATGACTCCATAG
>JAFGTO010000518.1 GCA_016934095.1 Candidatus Glassiibacteriota bacterium | reverse complement strand
GGCCTGTTTCCAGAGCGCGCTTGAATCCCGCAGCCTTCATTCTTCACCCGTCTTGATCGATGCGGACCTTTACTACCGGATGGGCGAGCTCGAAAAAGCCGCCAGGGAATACGAGCTGGTGCTGCGCACCCACCGCTCCGATGAAGTCGCCTGCCAGATGCTGGGCATAATCAACCACAGACTGGGAAAACCTGCGGCGGCGAAAAATTTTTACCTGCGCTACCTTGAAATGAATCCCCGCCATTTCGAGACAGTCTATAACCTGGCCCTGCTGGAAAGCGAGGAAGGGAATACCGGGGCGGCTGAAAAATATTTCAACCGGGCCATCGAGTTGGACAGCACCAGTGCCGCAGCCAATTTCCAGCTAGCCCGGCTGCTGAGACAGTCCGGAGAGACCGGCCGGGCGGTCGAGCACCTCAAGCTGGTGCTTGAGACTAACCCCGATGACGTCCAGGCACATGAGGCCCTGGCAGAGTTGTTCTTTCAGGACAGTGCGCACCACGCCGAAGCATTAAAACATTTTCAAATCCTGGCCCGGCTGCAGCCTGAGCGGGCGGATTACCTGGAGAGCACTTACATCAGACCGCTGCAGGCAGAGCTTTCAGGACCATCAGGGAAACAGCCCTGAAAATGTGGAGATTCCTTATTACGGAAAACGCTGCAGAACCCTGATGTAAATGGGAACGCGAAACCTGGGATTAAAGAGAAAGGAACGATCAATAACCTTATCAAGGTTTTAACCTTAACATAATAGCAGGCAATTTGGTTTCCCGGCTCGAAAAAATTGTAAATTTTTTAGTTGCATTTCCAAATTAATACTTGACAAATCGTTTTCAATTGCACTATAATAATCGAAGAACCGTATTGGGGGAGCCACCAATCTCATCAAGCCTCAAAAATTTAACGAAGGTATTGCTTAGAGAGTCATTTTATCGTTAGGCAATAGTTGTCGATCTAAATTAATTCCCATCCGTGTATAACTTAAAGCCGGATAATAATTTTCAGGCTCTGCGGCCTGGATTATTTAAGGCTTGATCTAAGTCCAGCACCACTTTTCTATTCAAGGTTTTTAGATTTTTCCTCCCTTTACGGTTCCTTTTTCGATAGCTGCCAGCCGACCTTGCGGCTTCCTGGCCATACAAAGATATCGAGCTGATGCTTGAAACCAAAGGCTTATATCAATAGCTGTTCCTGGTAAATACTCTCGCAATCAACAGGGAAAACCGAATCTATACTCCGCAGTCCTGGTTTGGAAACGATTCATCATGCAAAGCGGATTACCGGATTATTTTTATTGATTCAGGGTTTTTTTCTTGACAGGGTCAGAGATGTTGGCTGACCGTGGCTTTACCCCGGAGATACGGAACTTTTCGACTCTGGCAATTGATGGGTAAATACAGCCGGAGTTGTGTTTCCCCATTAACCTGATCATTGAGAAAGGAAGGGGCTTGGCCTATGGAGCAACTGAAGGGTTGAGTGTTATCGGGAGCTCACCAATTCCAGCAAGGAGGGGCCGATACAAAAAAACCTTTGGTTTGATACAGCTTTGATCCAAAGCCAATTACTTAGGGAGGTTATTAATCCATGATTGAAAAATATCTAGTCTCACCTCTCTTAACGCTGGCCCTGGTTATCACGGCTTTATGCTGGTCCGTAACCGGCTATGCCCAGTTGAATACGGGTAAGATAGAAGGTACGGTCAAGGATAAAGACACTGGAGCGCCACTGGCGGGCGCCCAGGTGTTAATCGAGGGTACCCGCTTGGGTAATGTAACCAATGCGGACGGCTATTATTTTATCCTCAACGTGCCTCCCGGCGACAGGTCGGTTATCTTCACTTATACCGGCTATCAGAAGACCACGGTCCAGAACGTGATGGTCCTGGCCGGCCAGACTTTGACTGTGAACGGGAGCCTGAGCTCGACAGTGGTGGAGCTGGGAGGAATAACGGTCGAGGCGGAAGTCGAGGCAATGATGCCGCGGGATGAGACGACTACCAAGCGTCGCCTGACAGCGGAGAGGATCGCCGAGTCGCCGGCCACCACGCTTGACGACCTGATCATATTGGAGCCTGGTGTGCAGACCGGCGGCGACGGTGCTTTGTCCAGGGGCGTGCGGATCCGCGGCGGCCGTCTGGGCGAGGAGGCCATGGTGGTGGACGGTGTAACGGTGCGCAACTACACCGCCGACCCGTTCCGCAGCGGCCTGGGCTGGGTTTGGGAGCAGGAGGAAGGCTCGCTGGCTCAGGATGCGTCCCCACTGGAGTTTTCCACCAGCTCGGTAGAGCAGGTGGACATCATCACCGGCGGGTTCCAGGCCGAGTACGGCAACGCGCAGTCGGGCATCGTGAACATCGTGACCAAGGAAGGCGGGTCGGACTGGAAGGGTAACTTCCGTTTTACCACGGACCAGCAGAACCCGCGCACCTCCGATTACGGCTATAACCAGTTGATGCTCAGTGTAGGTGGGCCGATACCCCTGATCCCGAACTTGTACATCCACGGTTCCGGTGAGATCCAGGGCCAGGCTGACCGGACACCGACCCACGCGGATGAGGGATTCCACGCAGTGGACCAGGAGTTTGTGGACCGTCTCAACTACGCGGTTCGCAACGACCAGGTCCTGGGGTCGCCTGACTGGTGGAGCAAGAACGGTTTCACCGAGCCGCGGCCGGTGTTTACCCTGGATGATTTCAAGACCGGGGCTGCGTTCTACTCCAGCAAGGTGGGCAAGAGTGCGGCATTGTTCTCTCCGCCCAACCCGGTCCGTCTCCCCGAGAACTGGGGCGACCGGACGCTGGCCCAGAGCAAGGTCACTTATTACCCGGTCAAGCCTTTGAGGCTGATCGGGTCGATCAGCTATTCGCGCAACCAGCATTCATACCCGGCCAACGATGACGGGAATTATTTCCAGACCGGCTGGGCCACGATCAGCACGCTGCCTGACCGTTACTGGGCCGGGGATGCACCGGACACCACGGTTTTTATCCCGCAGGCATTCGCCAGGCGGACACGCACCACCAACCTGCTGCTGGGTGCCGACTGGGACTTCCTCCAGACCGCAAACCGCAGCGGCCAGGCGCAGTTCCGTTTTTCCAGGTTCAAGACGCAGGACATCAGCAGCTCGAGCCCGCGGGACAACTACATCAGGTCCGAGAACACTTTCATGGGCTGGTCCATGCACGACATCCCGTTCGAGGTGGAGACCTTCCCTCACGAGGAAGTGATATTTACCCGGAAAGTCAAGGATCAGACCATCTCCTACCCGATGTATGTGATAAACCTGCCGCTGGAAGGCAGCGAGAACGCCGCGCTGTACTATCCCGATGGCGTGGGTCCCTGGCACCGCACCTGGTTTTACGAGACTCCTTTCCATGCCGCCTATGGGGATGACTTCTACTGGCTGAGCTATTTTTACCAGAGGGAGTGGCAGAATAACTACAAGGCGGACGTAGACTTCCAGTTGAACCGCCAGAACCGGGCCAAGACCGGGTTCACCTACACCACTTTCAGCAACAACATGTTCGACCTGCAAAACATGTCCCGTCGCCGCGACGTGGGCAACGAGTTCGCCTACGGCCCGAACATGATGGCTTTTTACCTGCAGAACCGGACGGACCTCGGCGATTTCGTGTTCAACTACGGGCTCCGCTATGACCGGTTCAACCCGGCGCCTGACGAGCTGGACAACTGGGGCTTCCGTTACGGCGACCAGTGGAGCGAGCGCTATTTCCCCAAGGTCATGAGCGAGTGGTCGCCGCGGTTTGACGTGGCTTTCCCGGTTACCGACAAGAGCCAGCTAAGGTTTTCCTACGGTGTATTCACCCAGCTGCCGAGCATGAGTTTTATTTACAGCAGCGGCAATCCCGGCGACCTGGGGTATTCGCGCACCGACGCTTTCGAGGCGGGCCTGAGCTACCTGATGACCAACGACATGGTCCTGGACCTGGTGGCTTTTTACCGCGATGTAGAGGGCAACGTGGCGGACAAGGAGTTCTTCCGGGATTACTACCAGTGGCACGCCGAGCGCTGGATACGCGATTACTCGGGCGGGTACGCCAACCAGGACAACGGGAACATCAAGGGCCTGGACCTGACCCTGAGGCGCAGGTTCACCAACAACTTTGCCTACAACGTGATGTATACCCTCCAGTTTTCGCGGACCACGGGCAGCCGTTACAACACCACGGGTAACTGGGAGAGTTTCCTGGACCCGACTACCGGCGAGACTTACCGTCCGCCCGATGAGATCCGTCCCATCGAGGGGGATGTCACGCATAAGCTGACCACGAACTTGAACTACCTGTTCCCCGAGGATTTCCAGGCCGGGACGATGGCCAACAAGATCATGAAGAATGTCAGGGCCTATGCCATTTTCAACCTGCAGAGCGGCCCGCCGGCATACGACAGGGTGGTATACGGAGCTAGCACGTATCACCTCAACGCTGCCGAGAACATGACCTGGCTGACCCGTCGCGACGGCAGGCCGATCGGCGGAATCAACTATTTCCGCGGCCGCTGGAGCTATAACCTCGATTTCCGGTTGACCAAGACATTCAACCTCGGCGGCAGCAGGAGGCTGGGATTCTTCGGCGAGGTATTCAACGCACTGAACAACAAGCTGCCCACGCCTTACCCTTCGGGTTATTCCTATGAGAGCTACTACGCGGGACCCCTGGGAGGGGTGGACACCGAGTGGAGCGAAGGCCTGAGCCAGGTGCAGAAGGCCTGGTTCCAGAACGACTACAACGGCGACGGCGTATTGAGCACGATGGAAGCTGCCAAGGGCAACATCGCCAGGTCTTTCATGTATTCCACGATGGATAAAACGGCCTGGGGCTATGCCCGCCAGATACGCATGGGAGTCGACTTCACTTTCTGACGGATTTTGCAGCTTACCTTTAACCTGTTGATTCTGCTTTTTACACCTTGTCCGCATGGCGGACGCCCCTCACGGGGGTATTAAGCAGCCGATATACAGGAGACAACTTATGCTTGAAGCTAGAAACATGTTTTTTAAGCTGAGCCTGGTTGTCCTGCTGGTGTGTCTGGCCTCGCCATCATACGCTGAGATGCGGAGCAGTTACAGTGCAGCAGGCAACAACGTAGGCCTGGTTGTGCATACTAATAATTACGGCGGTCCGTTGACGGACTCCTACCACCAGTTCCCCCGCGGGTCCGGTAATTTCTATTCGACCGGGCGCTGGAACTGGGGCGTGCATGTTGCCAGGGACTGCGACGGCAACGGCACGGCAGAGGACACTGTCTGCATCCTCTCCAGGGGAGGCAACGTTATCGGCGGCAACAACTCACTGGAGTCGATTGACGAGATCACGGCCCTGGCCAACGCCGGCGAGAGGATGAGCGAGGCGGTCTCCAGGCTGGAGCACAACCGTCTGTATATTTCTTCCGACCCCGACGACCTGGCGGACTGGCCGCCCGAGTTCCGGGAGGGCAGGACCAGCAGCGGGG
>JAFGTO010000071.1 GCA_016934095.1 Candidatus Glassiibacteriota bacterium | reverse complement strand
GCATGCAGTTCATGCTCTCGACCAGGAGCGCCCGCGACACCTGCAAGCAGGGGGCCGGCTTCCACCTGATGGCTTTCCCCAGGTGGACCCTGGTGGCCGGGCTGGCCCTGCTGGCCCTGACAGCCAACCTGGACATCACGGACACCGACATGCTGCTGCCGGAAATGATCAACACCATGCTGCCGATGGGGGTCAAGGGCTTCGTGATGGTGGGCTTCATGGCAGCCTTCATGTCCACCTTCTCGATCAGCATCAACAACGGCACCTCGTACCTGATCCGCGATATCTACATCCGGCACCTGCGTCCCCAGGCCGGCCGCAAAGAATTCCTCAGGGTCACCTACCTTTCGGCCGTGGTTTTCGTGGCCCTGGGCGTGCTGCTCGGCACCTCGATGCACAGCGTGCTCGAGCTGGGGATCTGGGTCTATTCCATCCTGGCCGGCAGCATGCTGGTGCCGCTGATCCTCAGGTGGTACTGGTGGCGCTTCAACGGCTGGGGGTTCGCCATGGGCATGATCGCCGCCTTCCTGGTGGCAGTGGCCCAGAAAGTAATGCAGACCGCGCTCGGCATCGCCTGGCCGGACTACGTTTTCTACTTCCTGATGATCGCAGTCTCGGTGGTCGTTTCCGTGGCCGGCACCCTGCTCACCCCGGCCACGGACCGCGAGACCCTGCTGGAGTTCTACCGGACAATCCAGCCGTGGGGTTTCTGGCGGCCGGTCCACCGCGAGGTGGCCGCACTCTGGCCGGACCACCGCAAGGAGAAAATGCTGGGGACCGACCTGTTCAACTGCGTGATCGGTGCGGCCTGCCTGTTCTGCCTGAACCTGCTGCCTTTTTATTTCATGCTCCACGACTGGTCGATGTTTTTCCGGCTGCTGACCGGGTTCCTGCTGACAGCGGCCGTGCTCTACCGCACCTGGTACAAGACACTGCCCAATGACTGAGGCCGGGGGGGCGGGCGGATGAAACCGTTACTGGTAATCCAGCACCTGGAAAGAGAGCACACCGGAGTTTTCAGCGAGGTCCTCGACCGGCAGCCGGCTCCGCGGAGGCTGGTGCGCACCTATGCAGGCGAGGCAGTGCCTGCGGACCCCGGGGGTTTCAGCGGATTGCTGGTCATGGGCGGCCTGATGAATGTAGACCAGGCCGGGCTTTACCCGCACCTCACCCAGGAGATGCGGCTGATCCGCCTGGCCCACCGGGAGGGCGTGCCGGTGCTGGGGATCTGCCTGGGTGCGCAGCTTGCTGCCGCCGCGCTCGGGGCCCGGGTCTACCAGGGGGAGGTCAAGGAGATCGGCTGGTACGAGGTGGAGCTGTCGCCGGGTGCAGGCACGGACCCGCTTTTCGGGGGCTTCCCCGGGCGCTTCCGGGTCCTGCAGTGGCACGGCCAGACTTTCGACCTGCCGGCCGGGGCGACCCGCCTGGCGTCCTCGCGGAGCTACCTGAACCAGGCTTTCCGCTGCGGCTCCTGCTGGGGCATCCAGTTCCACCTGGAGGCGGATGGCCCGCTGGTGCGCTGCTGGCTGGAGGCCGGCTCGGATGAGCTGGCTGCCAGCCCCGGGGTCGACCGGGATGAGATCCTGGCGGGGATCGCCAGCTACGAGCAGAACTGTCTCAGGCTGGGCCGGGAGCTGTTCGAGCGGTTTATTGGGGTCGTGAAAGATGCAGCCGATGGGTGGGCGCACGGCGCCGTGTCTGAATGAAAAGAGGAGGGAGCTTATTATGGGACTGTTGAGCGGAAAAGTAGCCATCGTTACCGGCGGCGGGACCGGACTCGGCCGGGCCATCGCCCGGCGCTTCGTGGAAGAGGATGCCAGGGTGGTGGTCTGCGGCAGGCGGGTGGAGAAATTGCAGGAGACTGTGGAGGCGGTCGGCGGCCCGCCGGAGAATGTCCTGGCGCTTCCCTGCGATGTTACCGACCAGGCGCAGATCCTGGGGCTGGTCAAGACCGCGGCTGGCAAGCTCGGCGGTATCGACGTGCTGGTGAACAACGCCGGGGTGATGCGTTTCGGCGAGCTGGGCAAGGCGGATGAACACACCTACGAGCTGATGATGCGGACCAATGTCTGGGCCCCCTGGCGTTTCAGCGTGGCGGTGGTACCACACATGAAACAGCGCGGCGGCGGCTCGATAGTAACTATCAGCTCGATAGCCGGGCTGAAAGCCATGAGCGGGGCCGGGCTCTACTGCACCAGCAAGGCTGCGGTGCAGGTGATCAGCCAGACCCTGGCCCTGGAGCACGCCGCGGACCACATCCGGGTGAACGTAATCTGCCCGGCGCTGGTGGAGGACACCGAGCTGGCCGTGCCGATTGTCGGGGAGGAAGGGATGGAGGAGTTCTACGGCAAGCTCAGGCCGCTGCACCCGCTGGGGCGCAACGGCCGCCCGGATGACATCGCCGATGCCGCGCTGTTCTTCGCCTGCGAGGAAAGCCGCTGGATTACCGGCACGGTCCTGCCGGTGGACGGGGGCAGGATGCTGACCAGCAACCGCCCCAAGATCTGAGATCAATCCACCGGCTCGTACTTGCTGCAGGAGATGATCCTCACCGAGTCGCTCTGTTTGCAGGAGTTCAGGCACTTGCGGCACATGGGGTTAAGACTGGGGTCTTCCTGTTTGCCGCTCAGTTTGATCTCTTCCGGGTGAAGCATCAGTCGCACGTGCTCGCTCTTGAGCTCGTTTCCCAGCCGCTGGAGCTCTGCCCTGGCCTCCTCCAGCTCCTTCTTGTTCCTGGAGATTAACTCCTGGAGTTCCAGGGGGTCCTGCAACAGCCTGTTTTTAAGTTTGCCAGCCATGGGAAACGAGCCACAATATTACTGTTTATAGTGGTTGTCAAAATAATTTTCCGAATTGATTTTTTTCGGGGGAGGGCGGAAACCTTTTTAGCCCGGATAATTCACAAATTAACGTAACGCTCGTAGGGGCAG
>JAFGTO010000517.1 GCA_016934095.1 Candidatus Glassiibacteriota bacterium | reverse complement strand
CGAAGACCTGCCCAATGTCGTCATCGGCTCGGCCGAGTTCACCAACCTGGGAGAACAGGTCCTGAGCATTGATGAGCTGGTCGGCAACTGCTACCGCCTGGACCGGCGGCTGGCCGACCCTGCCGAGCCGTCCTGGCGTTTCGCCTCTTACCAGGGAGCGGCTTACCGCTGGGGCCACGACTACTCCCTGGTCTGGACCGCCAGCGACACCGACCGCCGGAATTTCATGGGGACCGGCCAGCTCAGCGGCAGCGGGGGAGAGGGCGGAGGCACCCCGCTGGTGGACCTCTGGACCCAGGAGTGCGGCCTGGCTGTCTGCAGTGCGGAGCCCCAGCCCGAGTGGATCAGCCTGCCGGTGCGTACCGGCAGGGATGGCCTGGTGGAGGTCTGCGTGGCCGAAGTGCCGGAAGAGAGGCTCGGCCAGCAGTGCACCCTCGACCCGGGAGAGACCTGCTCTACCATTCGCTCGGCGCTGGTTCTCCACCGGGGCGATTTCCACGATGCGGTGCGCACCTACGCCGGCCTGCTGCGCGCCCAGGGAGTGGCTATCCCGGCCTCTTCCCCGGCGGCGGCGTACGAGCCGTACTGGAAGACCTGGGGCTTCGGCCTGGACTTTACCCTGGAGCAGATCTACGGCGCCCTGGAGGAGATCGGGGATTTCGGGATCGGGACCGCGGTGCTGGACGACGGCTGGTTTACTTGTTACGGCGACTGGGAACCCAACCCTGCCGCCGGCAAATTCCCCGCTGGCGAAAAGGACATGCGCGCTTTTGTCGGGCGGATGCACGCCGAGGGCTTCAAGGTCGGTATCTGGTGGTACCCGCAGGGCGTAAGCCCGGAAAGCAGGCTGGCCAAAGAGCACCCCGAGTGGCTGGTCGAGGATCGGGACGGCTCCCGTCTCGTGTGTGGCCGCGGACTTTTCTACCTCTGCCCCGGGCACCCGGAAGTCGTGGAACATGTCGCGGCCCTGGCCGGGAAATTCCTGGCGGACTGGGACTTCGATACCCTCTACCTCGATACCACCGGCCTGAGCGCTTGCCCGCCCTGTTTCAACCCCGCCCACTCTCACGGCAGCGCCCTGGATTCGTTCCGCACCCAGTCGGAGATGTTCAGGGCGATATACCACACTGCCCAGCGGCTCAAGCCCGGCTGCCCTGTGGAAATGTGCATCTGCAGCTTGCCCCACGACCCTTTCAAGATGCCGTTTTACAACGTGGCCAATGCCTCAGACCCGGTGAGCCTTTACCAGATGCGGCGAAGGGTCAAGCTGGAAAAAGCTTTCCGTGGGCCCACTTTCTGCGTGGGAGACTGCTACCAGATCCCCATGGACGAGTGGGAGGGCTGGTCCGTACCGGATTCTTTCGAGAGCGCTTTCGGCACTGGCGCCCAGGTAACCACCCTCTACCGGGACCTTGACCCGGCGCAGCGGGAGCGCTGGCGCCGCTGGTTCCGCATGTATAATCAGATGGCCCTGAGCAGCGGAGAGTACCTCAACCTCTATGACCTCGCTTTCGACAGGCCGGAAACCCACGTAGTCCGTAAAAACGGCCGTTTATACTACGGTTTTTTCGCCGGGACCTGGAGCAGGGTGGTGCCGCTGAAGCTGCGGGGCCTGGAGCCGGGGAAGACCTACCGGGTGCGGGACTACGCCGGCGGTATCGATTTGGGCACTGTCTCCGGCGACAGGCCGGAGATAAGCCTTGCTTTCAAGGAGCACCTGCTGCTGGAGGTCTCCCCGCTCGGCCGGTAAATGAGCTCGCGCCGGGCGGGGCGCCTTGCCCGGCTTTTTTCACCCCTGGAGGGAAGGAGAGCCTCGCGATGTCTTTTAAAGGCGTATCCGGATTTCTACTGCTCGCCTTGTCCTGCGCGGTTTGCGGATTCGCTGCCGGGAACGCTCCCGCCCCGGAGGTCTACCACGGCAAGGTTTACGGGATTTACCCGCCGCTCGAGGTGAGACAGACCGGGACGGAAATCGTGGTCTCGGGAGGCACGTTCGCCTACACGGTAAGCCTCGCCACGGGCCAGATTGTCTCGGCCGAGGTGCTGGGCGAGGAGTTTATCGCCGCCGGCTCGTGTTTCCCCAACCCTTATGTCGGCCTGATGCCCGCAGCCGACCCCGGCGCCGACCGCACCGGCGGGGCCGGCCGGGCGCGCTACGGTTTCGAGAAAGCGATCGAGATGCGCCCCGCTCTCTGGTCAGGCGGACTGACCGGGGCCTACCGCTTCGATGCCGAAAAAAGCACCGGAGTGGCTACCGAGCTGGTGAGCTCCGACCTGGAGGCAGCCACGGTGCGCTCTTCCGGCGTGTACGCCTGGCCGGAGGACGGCAGGCCGAGCGCGCTTTCCTGGGAGATAGAGTACCGGTTCGAGGTGGATGGCTTTACCAGGGTGGCGGTGACGCTTTCCGCCGGGCGCCCGGTCAAGCTGCGCTGGAACTGTTTCAACCACGCCTTTTTCTCACGGAAAGCAGTCGCTTTTATCTCACGCTATCCGGACCTTGGGCCGCCTCCCTTCGACCTGCGGCCGGCCCCCACCCAGTCCATCGGGCGCCTGGAGCCGGGACAGCCGGTCCTGGAGTCCCACTGGAACCCGATGTTCCACCTGGGCAACCCACTGACCGGTATCGAGTTCTCCAAGGAGGATTTCACCGGCCGGTTGAGCGGCTACCGTGATTCAGGGGTGCGGCTCGAAGACGGCCGGGAAATCGACACCGGCACGGTGGAGGATGCCGGGGGCAATCTCCTGCGGGCACATGACTCGCGGGGCAGGCGGGGCATATTCACCCAGATCTACGTGCGCGAGCAGGGCCTCGAGCTCGAGGAGTTCGACATCCGCAACACCACCTGCCCGCTGAACCCCGGCGAGACCCGCCGGAGCACCTTCTTCGTCCAGCTTACCCCGCCCAAGCTGCCGCGGGACGACCTGAACAGCTCCCGCATCGTCTGGCCCGGGCCCCACCAGATCCAGATGGTGCGCTGGCGCGGCCGGAATGAGCTCTGGTCGCCCCCTGACGATGAGCTGGTGGAGCAGTGGGCCAAAGTAGGAGTGAACCTGATAGTCGGCGGCGCCAACTATTTTTCCGGCGATTACAGCCACCCGACCTTCCCCGACAAGGTCCGCCACTTCCTTGACACCGCCCACCGCTTCGGGATGAAGGTGATCCCCTATGTAACTTTCT
>JAFGTO010000516.1 GCA_016934095.1 Candidatus Glassiibacteriota bacterium | reverse complement strand
TCCAGTTCAAGCATTGTTTTCGGATAATCCTCCATGAACAGGAATACTATATGTAGTATGTACCGTAGTCAAGTGCATAGCCCTATTTCATTTTATGAATAATCCTGGATAAAGGCTTTACCTGTCCGAAGAATTATTGGTATATTTACTCGACCTCCGAGTCGTCTGCCGTCGATCCGCCGCTAGCCGGGACGCGGACAAAAACCACGCCCATCGCCTCTGCGCAGGAGGGACCCGCCCATGCCGGTCGATTTCATCATTACCCTGATTATCCTGAGCTTCGCGTTCAGGATCGTGCTGATGGCTGCGAGCCTGCCGCTGCACTTCATCTCCGTGGTGCTGATCACTCCTGCCACCCGCGGCAGGATCGACCGGGCGGGCTACTGGGCCTCGCTGATCAACCCGGTCGTGCTGGCGGCGGTGTACGGCGGCTTTATCGCCCTGATCACCGCCCATTACACCTCTGCGCCGGGCGCCGTCGGGCCGCTGGTCTACCTGGCGATCGGGGCGTTGGCCGCCTTTTTCTCCCTGGTCTCCTATGCGGAGGGGCTGCGCGCCAAGGCCCAGGGCCGCCTGCTCGGCCCGGACCACACCGACAAGGCCCTCTGGGTCGCGGCTTCTTTCAGCCTGGCCGCGGGCCTGGCAGCTTTCGTGCTGTTCTACCTGTTCCCGGGCTGCCTGCTGGCTGTCCCCGGCACCGATGTTTTCTTTCGCTGGACTTACAGGCTGGCCGCCTGGCTGAGCGGATACCGGGTGGTGCAGATTATCCTGGCGGTCTGTATCCTCGGCTACGTGGTCTATGTGGTGGTCCGTACCCTGGTCAACTCGGTAAGGCTGGCCCTGGGCGGGCTGAAACGCCTGCTGCAGAGGCTCAGGTGGTGGCTCAAGCCCGCCCCGGAGCAAGAGGAACCTCAGGAGACGGACGAAGAGGGCTCTGCATGAAACGTCTGCTGACCGTTGTCAACCGGCTGTTCCCTGTCTGGGTGGTCGCCGGCTGTGTCTGGGCTTTCTACCGCCCGGAGGTCTTTTCCGGCTTCCTCTCGGACAGGGTGACCCTCTTTTTCGCTGTCACCATGTTCGGCATCGGGGTGGCGCTGGAGCTGCCGGAGGCGGAGAAATCGGTCCGCAGGGTAGACAAGATCCTCCTGGGGACCCTGGCCCAGTTCTCGATCATGCCGCTGGCCGCCTACTCGCTGACCCGCATGGTGGACATCCAGCCCGAGCTGGCCCTGGGCCTGGTGCTCACCGGCTGCGTGCCCGGGGCGATGAGCTCCAACGTGCTGGCCTATATCGCCCGCGGGGACGTGGCCTACTCGGTGGCCCTGACCACGGTCTCGACATTCCTCTCCCCGTGGGTTACCCCGGCGCTGACCCTGGTCCTGCTCGGCGACAGGGTGGATATCCCCTACCTGGGCATGATGATGACCATCATCGAGTCCGTGCTGCTGCCCCTGGCCGGGGGAATGCTTTTCAGAAAGGTGCTGGGCCGCAGGGTCGAGCCCTTCCTGGAGTTCTTTCCGGCGCTCAGCGTGGCCGCAATCGTGGTGATCTGTTCGGTAGTGGTCTCGCGTAATGCGGGCATGATCCGGGAAGCGACGCTTTCGCTTTTCTGGCTGGTGGTCCTGCTGAATGCAGCCGGGATGGCCGGCGGATTCGTTTTCGGCGGGCTGATCAGGCTGAGCCCGGCAGGCAGGCGCACCCTGGCTATCGAGATCGGCATGCAGAACGCGGGCATGGGAGTTGTGCTGGCACTGACCCATTTCAAAGACCAGAGCGCGGTAGCCTTGCCCTCGGCGATTTTTACTGTCTGGTGTATAGTTACTGCAAGTATTTTTACGATTAAACAGTTACGGCCCGCACATGAAGTAAGAAATTAAATGATCGAAGTAGAATCACTCGCAGCTCAGCGGGATAAAAGCGCCGCAGGAAAGGGGAGACCATGGATTGGAATAAAACCACCTTGCCGCTTCTTTGGATCTGTCTTGTCGCATTCCCGGTATCCCTGAGGTCCCATTACCGGCCGATGATCGAGGCTGAGGGGCCGCCTCTGCCCCCGGTAGTCGAACCCGGCCCGGATGCGGCGCTGCTTAAGGTCCGGGTCATCGACCGGGCGACCGGGCAGCAGACCAGCGCCACGGCCTGTGTCAACGATGGGTCCCGTGAGCCGGATTTCGACCCTTACGGCCTGTACAGCCTGCGCCGCAGCGGCAACCGCCTCAAAGGCCCCATCCGTTTCCGGCCGCTCAAGCCCTACTTCTACACTGACGGGGATTTCCGGGTCCGGGTGCCGGCGGGCCGGGCCGAGGTGGAAGTGAGGAAAGGCTACGAGTACGCTCCCTGCAGGATCAGCCTGGAAGTGGCCGCCGGGGACACCGTGGAGCTCGAGGCGGCGCTCGAGCGCTGGATCGACATGGCCGCGCTCGGATGGTACTCCGGCGACACCCACATCCACATGGAGCGGACCGGGGCCAACGACGATACCCTGCTGACCCTGACCTCGGCCCGGGGTATCCGCTACGCCTACCTGCTGTCGATGAATACCCGGGGCTACGACAGCGGCGGGAGCTACGAGTCCTGGAGCCAGGTCCCGGGCCTGGGGGATGCAGCCGACTTCGGGTCCGCAGGCTACTATCTCAGCTCAGGCCAGGAGTACCGCACCTCGACCCTGGGGCATGTAACCATAGTCATGACCCGGGACTACGTGCCCGGAGCAGGCCCCACCGCGGATGCCGACTCTGGGCCTTCGCTGGCGGTGATCGCCGACCAGGCACACGCCCTCGGGGGCTTTATCGGCCTGGCCCACGGCGGCTACCACCGCCAGGAAGCTGACGGCCTGTTGCTGGCCTCGAAAATGGACTTCCTGGAGCTGCTCCAGTTCGGCGGCTACCGCAGCCTGGGGCTTGACGGATGGTACGATTTCCTCAACCTCGGCTACCGCCTGCCGATAGTTGGAGCCTGCGATTTTCCCTACACCCGCGAGCTGGGCAGCGAGATAACCTACGCCTGGTGCGAAGAACGGCCCACTCCGCGCAGTTTCGCTGCGGCCCTGGCAGAGGGCAGGAGTTTCGCCACCAGCGGGCCGATGATCTTCCTCGAGGTGAGCGGCCGCCGCCCCGGAGAGGTTATTTCCCTGCCGGAAGCTGCGGACACCACCTTGGAGGTCTCGGTCCGGGTAGAAGCCGAGAATTTCCCGGTGCGCTACCTCGAGCTGGTGGTCAACGGCTGGGTGGTGGACCGTGAGCTGGCAGCAGAGCCGCGGAGAGACTGGCGCCTGCGCCATAGTCTGCATGTCCGGGAAAGCCTTTGGGTGGCGGCCCGGGCCTATGCCGAAGCCGGCACGGAGGCCCATACCAACCCGGTCTATATCTATGCAGGCCGCAGGCTGCCTTTCAACCGGGAGGCGGCGAGAAACATCCTGGCCCGGCTGGAGGGCTCGATCGAGGCTATCGGCAACCGGGAAGTGGCTGCACGCCTTGAAACCCTGAAAAAAGAGCTTACCGGCCTGCTCGAAGGCAGGCCAGGCTCACTGCCGCGGCCTGCGACGCCCTGACCCGCTGCGGCTGAAAGCGGAGAATGTACCGATGCAACGGTCCGGCAGCTCACTCAAGCCTGTCCTGCTGCTCCTGTGTGCCCTCGGTTTTAGTGCGGGCGCAGTCCGGGCGCACCAGCGGGACATGGTCAACGCAGACCTGGCCCTGGCAGTCCGCCTGGGTGAGAGGTTCATCGACCTGACCCTGCACCTGCAGTACAAGGAGTTCCCCTCGCTGGTGGAGCGCCGGGCCATGGATGCCGACCGCGACGGCTGGATCGGCCCGCAGGAAGCCGCCGCCTACGTGCAGGAGAAATCGGGCCGTGTGCTCGAAGCTGTCCGGCTGACAGCGAGTGGCCAGCCGGTGGGCCTGCAGGTGCTGGGCGAGCCGAAGCTGGAGTTTTTCGGCGCTGCCCGGGTGGTGCCCCTGCACCAGGACCTCACCGTGGAACTGAGCTCCCCGCTCGAGCTGCCCGGGCCGGATAAAAGCCTGCTTTTCAGGCTGGACAACCGGCTCGAATGGCCTTACCCCGGCAGGATCGTTTTCGCCCTCAGCGCAGAGCGCAGCCTGCAGGTGGATTCCACCAGCCTGGACGACATGGGGCAGAGCCTGTCGCGCGAGCATCTCCGGAGCCTGTGGTTCGCCTGCAGGCGGCGCAGCGGCCGGGAAGTCGAGCAGGCAATAGCCGGTGGTGAAGACCTCTGGCGGCTGATAACCTACGTGCGGGCCGATAACCGGCCCAGGATAGCGGTTGCCCGGCTGGACACTCCAGCCGATAGTGAAATTCCGGCGGCAGGGCCGGAGAGCTCTGCCACAGAGACCCGCG
>JAFGTO010000515.1 GCA_016934095.1 Candidatus Glassiibacteriota bacterium | reverse complement strand
TTTCTAAGAATTTTCTGAGATACTGGTGCTCGATAGAGTACATATCGTAGCCTTGTTTTATCATTGCAACGAATTGGATTGCCCCCTACTCCTTCTTCAAACAAAGATTCTGCTTGTTCCCGCTTTAAAGAATCCGGCTTCTCCTCACCCTGTGGTGGAAGGCTAGGTAATAAGCCCATAGCATCACTAAGACTTTTTGCTTTTTTGATGGCATACTTTCTATCTTGAGGAATCAATCCTGATTCCCTACATGCCTGTTCTAACTCGATTGCTGCACGTTGTACATCAGAAGAGGTTCTACCAAAAATACGTATGTCATCTACATATCGTACATAACGAACTGTAAGTTTCTTAAGACGTTGATCAATAGGCAGGAAAAATATCTCAGCTAAAAAATCAGATGCTATAGGTCCTTGTGGAATACCATGGTTAGTGGCTGAAATACCGTCGCACTTTGTCCATATTTCAAGCCATTCTCTAAAAATTTTTGATGTTTCCTGAAATCCATTACGAGGATTGATTATATTAATAAGGTGCACATGAGAGATAGTATCGTAATACGCAGATAAGTCGAAATGATTAATCCAACGATACCCATTTAAAAAGTGCTTTTTACATTCGTTTTGGAAAATGGTATAGGTATTCTGCCATCGGTGCAAAAAAAAGATTGAATCGTTATCATCGCATAGTATGTTGCTGAATACCCATTTTAACTCCAACTCTTTACGTCTTTTTCTTACTTTCTCTGCTATCTCATTAACTACGGCCTGATATACAATTTGATCTTCCAAGTGTAAGAGAGTAATCGGTCGTTGCAAACCTGAAGGTTTTGGTAAATAAGTTCTCAAAGGTTCCGAGGCACACCAAACATTGCGCTTTAGTTTTTTATGTAAGTCCTTTAGGTTACTTGCGAGCCCAGCTTCATAAGCAAAATACAGCGGTCGGAAAAATTGCTTATATTGAAGGTTGGATCCCGTGTTTAAACGCCTCCAAGCCAATTCCAAATTTTTTAACCTTATAATCTTTCTATAGTCCATTAATCTGAACTGCCTCCAAGAGCGTTATCTATCCTTTTAAAAAACAATTCAGGTATTGAGCTTGTTTTTATTAAATATTGTTTCCCCCTTAAATTATCGCAAATATAAAATATCCTCATATAAAATTATCCAAACTAATCAATTAAATACCATACAACATTTTGTTATCTTTTATAGACAGCCTATACTTGGTTTCAATCGGCATCAAATTTCACTTGCAGTATTGATAAAAATCTCTCACCCCCCCCCCTCAATTCAACACCACCATTTTCCTGGTGAGAATGGTCTCGCCGGCCTGCAGGCGGTAGAGGTAGACCCCGCTGGGCACCCTGCGGCCGCTCTCATCCGTGCCATCCCAGAACACAGTATAGCTCCCCGGCTCGCGGACCCTATCCGCCAGGACCCGCACCAGGGCCCCGCGGATGTCGTAGACCCTGAGCGCGACCCGCGCTGCAGCAGCGCTCCCGGGCACGGCGTAGGCTATCACCGTGGCGGGGTTGAACGGGTTCGGGTAGTTCTGGGCCAGGGAATAGGCCTCTGGCAATGAGGACCCGGCAACGGCGCCATAGAGTGCAGCCTGCCAGGCGGCCTGCTCCTGCTCGGTCAGGTCCAGCAGGCGGGCGGCCTGCTCCAGGTAGGCCACCTGCCCGGCGCTCAGCCTGGTAAACAGAGGCGCCTCGTCCTCAGGGCTGTCGCCGGAGAGCAGGGCCTGCGCGGCATCCGGGCAGGTGCCGTCCCGGATGGCCAGCAGCATGGAGATAGCATCCGAGATGGTTACCTTGCCGTCCCCGTTGAAGTCCGACCCCAGGTCGCCGGGGTGGTCCTTCTGGAAAATCAGCAGGGCGATCACGTCGGAGATGGTTATCCTGCCGTCGCCGTTGAAATCGCAGCCCACCGCTGTCTCGCCGGGCAAGCCGGTCCCGCTGAGGGCCACCTCGAACTGGGCGTGGTTGGGGTCATCCGTGGTGAAAGTCAGGCTGCCGCTGAAAGGGCCCTCCCCGGTGGGCGCGAAAGTAACCTGCAGCGCGGCCGAGTCCCCGGCGGCGATCTCCAATCCGGACACCGCTGCGGAGAAAGGCGCCGGCCCGGCCGTTACCTGGCTCAACACCAGGCTGACCTGGCCGGTGTTGCGCACCACCAACCCGTTAGTGGCGGTTTGCTGCGCCTCCAGCTCACCGAAGTCCAGCGACTGCACTGCCACCGAGGCCGCAGGGTAGGCGCCGGTGCCTGCCACCGAGATATTGACCGTACCCATGGCCGGGTCGTTGGTCGCCATGCTGACAATCCCGGTATACTGGACAGCACCTTTCGGGGTGAAATTCACTTTCAGGGTATCAGCTCCCCCGGCCGGTACAGTGATACTGGTGGCGGATACACCGAAGAAGGTGGGCTTGCTGGAATAGATCCCGGAGAGCTCGAGCACTGCGCCCCCCAGGTTGGTCAGCGGCACGGGCAGAAGGCTTGCCGCCCCCACCTTGGCGACCCCGAAAGCGAGCGACTGGACAGCCAGTTGGAGCTGCGGCTCGAGCACCGGGGCGTCGTCGAGCAGGCCCACTGTCAGGTAGAGCACCAGGTCGTAAGCGGCATTCGGGTAGGCGGTGAAAGTCTTGCCCCCGTCCACCGACCAGTAGAGGGCCTTGTACTGGCTGCCCGAGCTCTCGGAGATAATCCCCGGCCCGTCCCCCACGTTGACGAAGGCCTTGTTGGGCATCTGGAAAACCACCCAGAGGTCCCGGGCATTGGTGGCCTGGTACATCTCCCACTCCACGGTGCTCATGTCGAGCTCTTTGCCGAAATAGTTCTCTTGCACACGCAGGATGTTATCCATGTCGGGCTTGCTCGCAGTGCCGGAAGTCAGCATGATCCGGGGCCAGGCCATGTTCTCGTCGTTGTTGTAGAAAGTCATGCCGAAGACCTGGAAGCTCTCAGGCAGGGAGCTGGCCGGGAAATTCACCGCCAGGTACTGGCTGGTACTGGTGTTCTGGGTGTAAAGGACTACGTAGGAGGGGTTCTGGATGTCGCGGTCGTAGCGGGCCAGGATAGTGGCGAGGCTGAGCTGGAAGTCCAGCCCCTGGCTCACCGTGCCCGAGACCACGGCCTGGGCGTTCTCGAGGCGCGAGGTGTTGCTGTAATACTGGGGGATGAAAGTCTCGTAGCTGCCGCCTTGCTGGATGTACGGCCCCAGGTGGTCCAGGTCCACGGAGCGGGCCTTGAGGTAGAAGCCGGTGGCCTGGGCCAGCCCCTCGATCAGGTAGGTGCCGTCCTGCCCGGTGATCGCGGAGACCTGTTCCTCCCCGCTGCTCTGGAGGATGGCTGAGACGAAGATGCCCCAGAGCGGGTCGCCGTTCTCATCGGTGACCGTGCCGCTGAAGCTATTGGTGCGCTGGGCGAAATCCGGGCTGGGGTAAAGGCTCCTGGCCCCCACCTTGTCATCCTCGCTCAGGACTCGCTGGCCCTGCTTGGCGTAGGGCCACATGGTGCCGGTCTCGATGAAAGTATGGTCCAGGCCCAGCAGGTGCCCGATCTCGTGGGAGGCCACATCCAGCAGGTTCACCGTCTTGTTGGGCAGGTCGGTCTCGCTGGTGGTGGTGAACTTGTACTCGTGGTCGTTGAAAATGATGTCCGCGTCCACGATCTCGCCGGTCGAGGGGTAGAAAGTGCTGTGAGCCAGGCCCACGACCGTTGGGCCGACTTCATCCGAGAGGATGAAACCATCGGTATAGGTATCGAAGATCATCAGGTTGGTGGCATCGTTCATTACCTGGCCGGAAGCAGTGGGACCGGCGTAGCTGAAACTGATCTCGGCCAGGGTTACCTGGTCCCAGGCCTGGAAACAGGCCTTGAAAGCATTTTCCACCTCGGTGAAGCTGCTGATATCCTCCGAGCCCCTCTGGTTGACCGCGAAACTGACCGGCATGGCTGTCCAGTGCTGGCGGGTGCCCTCGCTGGTGAAGCGGTACACGTAAGCCTGGCCGGCCTGCGCTGCGAGCAGAAGGGGGATTGCCGCGGCAAATAAGTTTTTCAGCCTCATCGCTCCCGACCTTTTTTATGTTGATTTCCAGGGGACCGCGCTGCATGTCCCGGGTGATTATCCTTGAGATCGTCTCTGCCGGTCAGCGCTCCTGCGCCAGCCGGAGGCGTATGCGGGCCAGGAATTCCGCCAGGCTCTGAGTGGAGCGTGCCGCGCCCTGCGGCCTGTCGATAAAGTGCGCTCCGCTGGCCGCCGCCATGCTGGGCATGACCCGGGCCTTGCCCCCGGCGTCCTCGACCACCGGGTAGCAGCCCTGGCTGAACCCCACCACCCTGAATTTGCCATCCGGCCGGGCCTCCAGGAACAGCACGTAGCGCTCGCCCGCCGCGAACTCCGGGGTGCCGGCCACGGCCTGGGCCACGTCGCCCACCTGCCCCCCGAGCTGGCGGACAGTAACTGTGCCGGACACACCGCCCTTGACCGCCTGTTCGACCTGGAAAGGCGTGTCCGTGTAAATCCTCCCTCCGTTTTCCGACCAGAAAGACGAGCGCTCGCCCGCCGTGGCCACCACGATCACTTCCGCCTGGTCGCACTGGTCATCCAGGGACAGGTAGCGCAGGACCGCGGCCCGGGCCGGCACGGCCGACCAGATGATACAGGCCGCCGCTGTCCACAAGAGCGCGGCCCGCTGCCTTAATATGTTATAAGCCATCTCATCCTCCGTATTCCAGGTTCGCCCCGCCTGCGGATGGCAGGGGGGAGACTTCTGGTACTGAAAAGGTTTGAAGACTTCCCTCGAGCAAGCCCGGGGAGAATCTTCTCTTGTTTTGACAGTCTTTTCTTCAACGGCACTCTTGAAGTTATATTATCGCAGGTTTAAAGTCAATTCAAGCTGCCGTTTTGCACCAGCGGACACTTGACATTTTATAAACCGGAAGCCATCTTTCGTTTCGATTACTTCACCGGACGACCGGCGGTCCCGGGGCATTAATTTCCGCAGGGGCCGGCCGGATGGTCCATTTTCCGCATCCCGGGGGAAAGCATGACAGAAAAGAAGCAGCAGAAAAACATCAACCTGGAGCTGCGCGAGCAGGAGGCCGAGGGTATCTACGCGAACCTGGCCCTGATCACCCACAGCGCCAGCGAGTTCATCATCGATTTCGCCCGCCTGATGCCCGGGCTGCCCAAAGCCCGGATCCACGCGCGTATCGTAATGACACCCCAGAATTTCAAGAACCTTTACCGGGCGATCGGGGAAAACATCTCCAGGTACGAAGCCGGGCACGGCACCATCCCGATGCACGGGCAGGGGATCGGCTCGGTGAATTTCGAGGAGCCGATAGTCGAGGACAAGGACAAGATCCATTGAGCCGCCGGCCCAAACCGGCCTGAATATATTCTCAACCCACGGGAAAGGAATCGAGCGTGCCGACTGTTGTCAGGAGGATACTAAGCAGCCTGGGCCCCGGCCTGATCGTGGCCGCGGTGGTGCTCGGCCCGGGATCGATCAGCGCGATCTCGGCCAACGGCTCGGTGATGGGCACCCGGCTGCTGTGGCTGGTGCTGGTCTCCGGCGCTTTCATGATGACCTACACCATGCTGGCGGCCAAGTTCGGCGCTTTCAGCGACATGAGCTTCCTGGGCGTGCTGGCCCGGCGCTACGGCCGCTGGCTGAGCGTGCTGATCGGTGTCTGCGCTTTCATTGTCTGCGCCGGGTTCCAGTCCGGCAACAACATCGGGGTGGGCATGGCGATGAACGCCGTGCTCGGCGGCCCGATCTGGCTCTGGGCCTGCGTGTTCACCGTGCTGGCTCTGGTTTTCATGTTCGTCTTCCGCAGCCTCTACCAGGCCCTGGAAAAACTGATGATGGCCCTGGTGGTGCTGATGATCCTGGCTTTCGTCAGCAACCTGGCGGTGGCCGGGCCGGACCCGCTGCAGGTCGGCCGGGGACTCATCCCCGGCCTGTTCCCCGGGAAATACCTGACCCAGGTGGCTGCCATCGTAGCCACCAGCTTCTCGGTGATCGGAGCCCTGTTCCAGAGCTACCTGGTGCAGGAGAAAGAATGGGGGCCTGCGCAGGTCGGCCGGGGACTGCGCGATTCCGCCGTGGGGATCACGGCCCTGACCCTGATCTCGATGGTGGTGCTGGTTACCTCGGCGACGGTGCTGGCCACCCGGGGGATCGAGGTCAAAAACGCCGGCGACATGGCGGTCCAGCTCGAGCCGCTGCTGGGCAGGAGCGCCAAGTGGCTGTTCTGCCTCGGACTCTGGGGCGCCTCGTTCAGCTCTTTCCTCGGCAATGCGATCTGCGGCGGCACTCTGCTCTCGGACGGGCTGGGCCTGGGCCACAGGATCGGCTCGCTGCCGGCCAAGATCATCGCCGCGGTGATCATGCTGATCGGAACCACGGTGGCGGTGCTCAGCAGCAGGTTCTCGGTCTCGCCGGTCACCGTGATCATCGTGGCCCAGGCGGTGACAGTCATCACCGTGCCCCTGGCCTGTTTCATGATTTTCTGGGTCTCCAACAACAAGGAGGTCATGGCGGGGACACGGCCGCGCTGGTGGGTCAACGTCCTGGCGGTCCTCGGCCTGATCGCTGTCTGCGTGCTGGCCCTGATCACCGTGCTCAGGCTCTCCGGCAGCCTTTAGAGCGGTTGTTATAAGTTTTTTCGTTTTAACTTTTTGTGGTTGTAATAATTTCATTCCTTTCAGAATGTTATGATGGAATAAAGGGCAGGTTTGGCAACCGAACGTTGGCTGGAGGGGCGGCTGCGGGGCAGAAACAGGGCCGCTACGGAGGCAGGATACAAGCGCTCCGCTAAAAGGAATCCCATTTAAGCCTGGATGG
>JAFGTO010000514.1 GCA_016934095.1 Candidatus Glassiibacteriota bacterium | reverse complement strand
CTTGCTCTCGGACAAATCAGGGTGTCGGGCACATCCGTGCCCGGATCTCCGGCCACTTAGCTACGCGGCCTCCGGTTCGTGAATAATTGGGATTAAAGGGCCGCTGAAAAAAGGCATCAACGGCCCGTGGTTAAAGCCTATTGCGTCATGGGCTTCTCAAGGGCATGCCAAGCCGTTTCCACTGTAACCGTAAGATTTCGAGTATGTCAGGCGATTAATGCTATCTTGCCGCATACTTTAGTCCCGGGGGTGGAAACGGCCCTTGACAGCCCTTAATACACTGAATCCGCAATATTTAAACAGGCTTTTTAACCTTTGACGGATCGGGCCGCCTTTTATTCGATTTCCACCTGCGGCGGCCCCTGCTGCGTGGGTGGTGAGGCTCCGGTTCCCTGGTTTCGGTCAAAGCCTCTGTGAAATTGAAGAACAGCAAGAACCTCAGCAGCCTGAAGATACTGAAGCGGCTGGACCGCCGGCGGATAGTCTTCTCGCTGAATCTTACCTCGTAACTCTTCCTCGAGCTCCTGGATAACAGCAGCAGCAACAGCAGACCTGCGCCTGCGGGCGGTACCTCAGGGCCGCAGTCATTCAGCACCTTTAATTGCCTCAAGTTGCGTCGAAGGAGCTGGACCCGGCAGCCGCGTAAAGTGGTAAACAGATCGACCCGGTCCTTGAGCCGGACTCCCTTGAGACGCAGCAGCAGAGGAAAGACCAGGTTGGACAGTCTCTTGCTCAGACCAAATCCGCCCTGGCCGGCTGCGAACCTGTTTCCGGAACAGAAATCGACATTGCGCTCGACCTGGCCGGACAGCTCGTTCAACAAGTTCGGGTCCTGGGTGAAGTCGGCGTCCAGCACGATGAAAAAATCGCGTTTGGGGTTCTGGCTCTCCCGGCTGACCTGGTTTATCGCCTCCCAGAGAGACTTGCAATATCCCAGCCTGGTCGAGCGGTCGACTACCCTGACAGGCATGAGCTGCAGGTAGGGAGCGACGACCTGGGGTGTTTCATCGCTGCATCCGTCCAAGGTCAGCAGGACCATGTAATCAAATTTGAGTTTCTGCATGACTTCCCGCAGACGGTAAAGCAGTACTCCCGCTGTTTCCTGTTCGTTGAAAACCGGGATGTAAAAATAGACTATAGGTTTCACTTTTTGTTTACGCTTCCTGTAGGTTGAAATTGGAGTTCATAGAGCCGCTTGTACAGCCCGTCCGCAGTCAGAAGCTCTTCGTGCGTGCCGGTCTGGACAATCCGTCCCTCGTTAAGAACGATAATTCTGTCGCAGTGCTGGATGGTGGAAAGCCGGTGGGCGATCACCAGGCTGGTCCGGTTTTCCATCAGCCTCTCGATGGCCTGCTGGACCAGCAGCTCGCTCTCGGTATCCAGCGATGAGGTAGCCTCGTCGAAAATCAGGATCTCGGGGTTTTTCAGGATCGCACGGGCGATCGAGATCCGCTGGCGCTGACCGCCGGATAGCCTGGTCCCCCGGTCTCCGAGACAGGTCTCGTAGCCCTCGTCCAGCGCCTCGATGAACCCGTGGGCGTTGGCGCAGACGGCCGCCTCGACGACTTTTTCCATGGGCATCGCTTCGAGACCGTAAGCGATGTTGTTGCGCACCGTATCATTGAACAGGATCACTTCCTGGGTAACCAGGCCGATCAGCCGCCTCAGATCCGCGATGCGCAGCCTGCGGATATCGATACCATCGATCAGGATGCTGCCGGAGTCCACATCGTAAAAACGCATGACCATGTCTACCAGGGTGGACTTTCCGGCACCGCTCGGGCCGACAATCGCCACTGCCTCGCCCCTGGCTATCTCCAGGCTTATCCCTTGCAGTACGGGCATCTCGTGAAGGTAGCTGAAATCGACATCCCGGCATACTATGGAACGCTCGAAATTCGTCTTGGGCACTGCATCCGGAGGGTCGGTTATCGCGGGCCTGGTATCCAGGATGCGAAAGATCCGGTCGCAGGCCGAGAGCCCCTGCTGGAGGATGTCGTTGAAGTTGCCGAACACCTTGACCGGCGACATGACCCGCATGCTGACCAGCAGGAAAAACAGGAAGTCCTGGGCCGGCATCTCGGCTGCGAGCACCTGACGGCCTCCGTAGAGCAGTAACGCCGCACCCACCACTGTCATCAGTGTCTCGGACAGGGGCGAAGAAAGCGAAGCGTAGCGGTTGGTGCGCATGGACTGCCGGTAGAATTCCTGGGTCTGCGCCTGGAATTTCCTGCGCTCGAAATCCTCCATCGAAAAAGCCTTGACCACCCGGATCCCGGCCACCGTCTCCTGGAAGATGGAAGTTATCTCCCCCAGGGCATTCTGCAGCCAGAGATTCTTGCGCCGCAATTTCCTGGCGACCCAGCTCACCAGGGCGGCCATCGGCGGAATCAGGACAAAAGCCATCAGGGTCAGCTTCCAGTTGGTGGCGAAAAGCAGCCCGACATAAACCACCACCAGGGCGCCGGACATCAGGATCTTGCCGAAACTGTCGGTGAGCACCGCCCGCACCGTGTTGACATCGTTGGACATGCAGGAGATCAGCTGGCCGGTCTTGGTCTTATGGAAGAACTTGAAAGAAAGTCCGTTCAGGTGGTCGTGGATCTCATTGCGCAGGTCTCTTACCACTAATTGTTCGAGCGACCGGCTCAAGTACCTCTGCAGGTAATCGAAAAGGCTCTTGAGTATGAAAAGGAACACGACCAGGACCACGATTTTTTGCAGGACATGCAGGGAATCGCCGGCCAGGATGCGCTTTTGAATCGAGGCCAGGATTTCGTGCGAGCCGAAGAAGCCCTCCCCGGTCGCGCTGTCCCTGTGCGAGATCACCGGGTTGTCCGCCTCGAACAGGACGATGAGCAGGGGGATGGCCAGCGACATACTGGCACCATCCAGCAGCGCGAAAATGATAATGCTGAAAACGGCTGTGGACAGCCGCAGCCAGTAGGGCTTAAGATACGACAGCAGTCGGAAGTATTCTTTCATCACAAACCTGAAGAAAATCGTAAAGATAACAATTATAAGAATATAGCTTCAGAAATAAGAAAAGTCAAGCTGGAACCCCCGGCGGGGATTGACAAAACAGGCGGCAAGGCGCTAACTTTGCGGGGTTGAAACTACCGAAAAATTTATCCTGGCACACTAAAATGAACACTTTCTCCCGGTCCGCCATCGGGCTGCTTGTCCGCCGGCGCTACCTCTGGCTCAGCCTGCTCTGCGGCCTGCTCTACCTGGTAAACCTGGGCGGATACCGGCTGTTCGACGTGGATGAGCCCCGCTATGCCGAAACCGCCAGGTATATGACAGCAGTCGGCGACTACGTGGTGCCGATCTTCAACGGCCGCTACCGTTTCGAAAAACCGGTACTCAGTTACTGGCTTATCGCCGGCAGCTACAAGCTGTTCGGCACCGGCGAGGGCCCTGCCCGGCTGAGTGCAGCTCTCTGCGCCCTGGGCACCGTGCTGCTGACCTGCCTGCTGGCCGGCAGGCTCCGGTCCCCCGGACAAGGGCTGGCTGCAGGCGCGGTACTGGCCTGTTGCATTCAGTTCATCGGCCTGGGACGGACCGCGGTTACCGACATGCCCCTGTGTTTCTTTTTCACCGCCACCCTGGTGCTGTTCTACCTGGGATATGCTGCCGCCGCTGACAGCAGAGCCCGTATCTTTTACCTGGGCTCTTTTGGGGCCTGCGGCCTGGCCGTGCTGACCAAGGGGCCGGTCGGCCTGGTCCTGCCGGGTGCAATCGCAGGAGCTTTCGTTCTGAGCCGCGCACGGGCCGGCCCGTTACTGAAACGCATCCCCTGGGTCGCCGGGACCCTGCTCCTGCTGGCGACCATCCTGCCCTGGTACCTGGCGGTCAACCTGAGGAGCGGCAACGAGTTCTACCGGGTCTTCATCCTGCAGCACAACTTCCAGCGTTATTTCGGCCGGGTGGATTCGCTGGGCCAGCACCTGGAGCCTTTCTACTTCTACTTGCCGTGCCTGCTGGCGGGTTTTTATCCCTGGAGCTTCTACACCCTGCAGGCCGTCTGGGAGGCGCTGAAACGCTTTACCGGAGGGCTGCGGAAAAAATTGCTGTACAGCGAGGGGACCGAAGCTTTCGCTTTCATCTGGTTTGCCCTGGTAATGATCTTTTTCAGCCTGTCCAGGGCAAAGCTGCCGACCTATATCACCCCGGCCTTCCCGCCGCTGGCTATCCTGACGGTGGATTACTGGGTCCGCCGTCTCGGGCCGCGGCGGGCCTGCGAGATCCTCGCGCTGAAAGTGCCGGCGCTCCTGGGGTTCCTGGTGGCGTCCGCCCTGGCCGTGGCCCTGGTCCTCAAAGGGCCGGAGCTTGCCGGTTTCCCGCTGGGGAATCTCCCCCTGCTGACCGGGATAGTGCTTGTTACCGGCCCGGCGGCCGCACTGGCTTTCCTGCTCCGGAACCGTCCGGCGGCCGCAGTCTCGGCCCAGGTTGCGGCCCAGTTGATCTTCGCCTGGGTCCTGGCTTTCGGTATCCTGCCGCAGGTATCGCGCTACCGCCAGGAGCCGCAGGTCAGGCTGGTCGAAAAGGCGATCGGCCATACCGGCGACAATGGTACGCTCGCCGCATTCAGGTACAGGAAAACCGCCCTGGTGTTTTATTCGAGACGAGTGGTCCGCTTTCTGGAAGCACACGAGCGCGCCGCCCTTGACAGCCTGGCCTCTCCCCTGGCGGTGATCACCCGCGACAGGCACCTGGCACAACTGCTGGAATCCGCCCCCGAGCTAAAGTTGCTGGCAAGAGACCACGACCTGGTACTACTCGGACGATAAGCACAAGACAGCCGTTTCCCAAGGAACATTTTGCCCGCTCCAGCACCACTTTCAGACAGTCGCCAAAAGCACCTTGCACGCTCTTAACTCCTTTAATCAAAGTAATATATCAGTTTGCAGCGGGTACGTTCCGAAACTGGTACGTTAATTGCATTTTACAACGGCGTACCTTGAGACAAATCCTAACCCGATCACAGGAGCGAAAAGATGCCCGGCACGGCCTTTAGCGGAAAAAAGGTGAAAAAATTCGACAGGCTCGACACCAAGTTCGGAGTGGTGACTGTCCTGGAGTGCAAAAAAGGCAAAATCATGGTGCTGATAGATAACGACATCACCGCCACTTTCAACCAGAAGGAATTTTTCAGCGACTTTGTCCTTTAATAAAAATCTATCACGGTTCACGCTCCTGCTCCTTGCCCGGCAATAAACCCATCTCCCGGTTTATCCGCTTTTACCCACCGAACCGTAACAGAGTGCCGCTTATTTCAGCTGACGGCTGAAAGTCTCCTTTCCCAGGCCAGTTATTTTTAATTTGACACGAGTCATTTCTTTATTTATCATTGTGCAAGATAAAAGTTCCTTTGGCATGCCGGAGCCGAAATCCCGGAATGGCAGAACGTTTCCCATAGACCCTAGAGTACCAAGGAACTGCCGGACAATGATCTACACCTATTCATTAATTGCAATAATAGGTATTTGTTTGATAATTTTCCTGCTCCTGATCTTTCAGCGCAGAAGGGAGGACGAAAAAAAGCGCAAGGAGATAGAGCTGCTTACTGCGAAGAGCCAGCTTGACAGCGTACGCGACAATCTTAACCGCTTGAGAAAAAACCTGTACGAGGTTGAAAACCGTTTTAACGACGACCGTTTCTACCATAACGCAAAAAAAGAAGAGCTGATCCAACTGGTCAAGAAGCTCAAAGAAGTTGAAGAGGAGCGGGACAACCTCAAGAAGACGATCGAGGAAGGTGCGGTGGATGAAAAAGCTCTCAACCTGCTGGAAAACCGGTATAAATTGATTCAGGGCCAACTAGAAGAAATGGGCGACAAGGCCAAAGAGCTTCAGGATGAAGTAACCAGGCGGGAGCAGTCAGCCAAGGAAAACGAGCAGAAGTTCAAGCTGTTAGGCACCCAGATCAGCCAGACGGAAAGAGAACTCGAGCAGCAGAAAGAAATAGTCAAGATCAAGGAAACCAGGACACGCGATTAGTCTTACCCTCGCCGCAGCACTACTGGAATAACCAGTCGGTCCAGGCCGGATCAGTTCGCAACCGGCCGTTTTTTTTCTGTCCTTCCTTAAACCATCCCATACTCAGGCATTCTGCAGCAAGGCCCCGTCTCCACCTCCCGGCCACCGTAGACCGGCGACTCAAACCCGCCCGGAAAAGCTCAGGGCCACCTGGTCCAGGACACCAGGAAAACCACGCCCACCAGGCCGAAAGCGATGGCAACCGCCAGCAGGAAACCCCAGATGTCGGTGCTGTCGGGTTTGAGCATCTCCCACCTCGTGCCCGGGAACCAGAGTTTCGAGCGGAAACGGCCCGGGTCGGCGCAGGAAAGCTCTACTTCACGGCGGTCTTTTTCCGGATCGGCGTATACCGGGGTATGCACCCTGGCATAGAAAAGATCCAGTTTTCTCTCGGAAACCCCGGGAGTGAACAGGCTCACCAGCAGGAGGACAAGAAAGGGCAGTAGCGCATCCGAGATGAAAACCACCGCCTGCAGAGTCGAGCGGGAGACTGAAGAGAAATCGACTCCCAGCCGGGACAGCAACCATACCGGCACCCTGAATTTCCCTATACCTTTTTCGGGGGATGCCGGGTCATCGGGATCGATGCGGACTTTGTACTCGAAATAGATCGCCGCCGGAGGCAGGGTGAGCTTTTTGCTGATAAGCTGGCCTTCGGCTGCAGCCAGGCCGGCAGCCACGTCAGCGGAATCCGCTCCCACGTTGACTTCCAGTGTCGTGGGCCTAGTCTCGGCCAGCCAGCGCGGCGAAGTCGCTACCGGCCGCAAGGCGGGGACCGCCACCGGCAGGATTATCGAGACGACCAGCGAAAAAGCGACCGCGCACCAGGCTGCGGTCCTGGTCGCTCCACGCCAGAGATAGCTCAGCCAGAAAGTAGCGCCGAAAATAACCGGCAGGGTCCAGATGTATTTCAGCAGCTCAATCACGCTGTGCAGCACCTGGGACAGCAGGACCCCGCCGATAATGATTCCTACCGTGGTCAGCCTGCCCACTTTCAGGTAGTGCTCCT
>JAFGTO010000513.1 GCA_016934095.1 Candidatus Glassiibacteriota bacterium | reverse complement strand
AGGGCCTGCTTTGCTCGGCCGAGCGCTCGATGATCGAGATAGGCGGCTAGCCAGATGCGTGATATCTCCGCAAAACACAGCACCCTGAGGACCGCCTCGGCCACCGCCTCGCTGCGGGTGCAGCCCGCCACCCTTGACCTGGTGCGCCGGGGGGAAGTCCCCAAGGGCGACCCCCTCGAGGTGGCCAGGGTGGCCGCAGTGCAGGCGGCCAAGGACACCAGCAGAATCATCCCCTACTGCCACCCGCTGCCCCTGGACCATATCAGCGTGGAGTTCTCCCTGGGCGACGACAGGATCGAGGTAGAGGTCTCGGTCAAGGTGATCCACAAGACCGGCGTGGAGATGGAGGCCCTGACCGCAGCCTCGGTGGCCGCGCTCACCCTCTACGACATGCTGAAAATGCTGGATGACTCGATGGAGATCGGGAATGTCCGCCTGGTGAAAAAGACCGGCGGCAAGAGCGATTTCGCCCATCGCCCCGCGGCCCCGGTGAAAGCTGCCGTGCTGGTGGTCTCGGACTCGGCGGCCGCCGACCCCGGGCGCGATGAATCGGGCCGGCTGATCGCCGGGCGCCTGGAAGCCGAGGGGTTCGAGGTGGCTGCTTTCCGCGTGGTGCCCGATAAGCCTGAGCAGGTCATGGAACAATTGAAAGAGTTCGCGGACCGCCTGCAGGTGGACCTGGTGCTGACCACCGGCGGGACCGGCCTGGGGCCGCGGGACACCACGCCCGAGGCGACCGAAGCAGTGCTGGAGCGCGAGGCCACCGGTATCGCCGAGGCCTTGCGCGCCTACGGCAGTCAGCGCACGCCCTTTGCCGTGCTCTCCCGAGGCAGGGCGGGAATCCGCGGCCGCACACTGGTGGTCAACCTGCCCGGCTCCTCGAAAGCGGTGGCCGAGTCCCTGGATGCCCTTTTCCCGGCCTGCCTGCACGCTGTCTCTATGCTGCGGGGAGGCGGACACCCCGAATGCCCTGTCAGCCGGAAAAACCAGCTTTAACTCTGCCTTCCGGCGGACAAGCTTTTTTTCAACACCTCTCAAAGGAAAGCCGCATTGGGTAATGTTCAGGGAAAGATACTGGCAATCTCGGTAAGCGATGGCAAGGGAGTGCCCAAGAAAAACGTGGAGGCCGCCCGTCTGGTGGAAGACTGGGGTATCGAGGGCGATGCCCACGCCGGGAGCGGCCGCCAGGTCAGCCTGCTGGCCGCCGAGAGCATCGAGAGGATCCGTCAGCTCGGGGTCGAGGTCAAGGCCGGCGATTTCGCCGAGAACATCACCACCCTGGGGATCGACCTGCGCCTGCTGAAACCCGGCGACAGGATCGCCGCCGGCTGTGCCGTGCTCGAGGTGACCCAGATCGGCAAGGCCTGCCACGGCGGCTGCAGGATCTACGAGCAGGTGGGCGAGTGCGCCATGCCGCGCGAGGGGGTGTTCGCCAGGGTGGTCTCGGGCGGCGAGATAAAACCCGGGGACCCGGTCAGGGCCCCGGCCGGATAAGCTGAACCCCCGACTTTACAGGCATTTTTCGAGCCGCTGCCGGGCACCCGCAGCCCGCTTGCCTGCTCCCCTGCCTTTTCCTCAAGCCGCGAATACCCGCTCCAAGTCCAGATGCTGCCGCCGGCCTGCGGGTTCATACCAAATTTTACGACAGATTTATAGTATAGGAGTTTGCCCCCATTTCTCTTTCCAAAACTTATTATCTTGATTTTGGGAATAGGCTCTGTTTCCGTAAAAGGCACTTTATCAACATGATAAAAAGTCTGTAAATTCTCATACCTTATTATCAAATTGGTATCAGCCAGCCGCCCCGTCATCGCCGGCTTTCTCACGCAGCCCGGGGAGACCCAGCAGCAGGGGTACTGCGGCCAGGGCACAGACTATCAGCCCGGAGACGATATAATAGTTGTTGCCCGAGCGCAGCAGCGGCAGCGCGATAAAGATGGCATCGATCGCATAGTGGGCCACGATACAGGTCATCAGGTTGAACCGGATGAAGAAGATGCCGAAAATCACCCCGGCAATGGTCAGCTCGATCCCCCGCACGTAAACCGGGAACACCGGATAGGTCGAGTGGCCGAAAGCCCAGATGGCCGCCGGGATAAGCAGGGCCAGCCAGGTCAGTTTCAGGTAGCGCTTGAGGAACGAGATGGAAAAGAACCGGGAGACGAACTCCTCGCTGATCGCAGCCAGCAGCGACACGGTCAGGGGAAAGAGCCAGGGCAGGTAGGTGCCCAGCAGGTTCGAGTAAGGCCCCTCGGCCGGCATGAATACTCCCAGGTATTTCCTGCCCACCAGGTAGAACAGGGTAATGTACCCCAGGAAAAAGAAACCCAGGGCATAGCCCCGGATAGAGGCGAAGAAGAATGAGCGGGTGAATACCCGGCCCTGCATAAGCTGCTGCATGGCTCCCAGGCTGCCGGGGTAGACCTCGCGGGTCAGGGAATCTCCCGAGGCCCCGGTAAAGAGGATGAACGCGCAGTAGATGATCGCCCCCACGAACGCTGCTGCAACCATGATACCGATGAAAACGCCGTAGCCCATGTCGGTCCGGTAGCCGAACTTGATCAGCGGGAAGCTGTTCAGCGACAGCAGCAGGTACCCCACCAGGATCGCCAGCCCGGCGACCATGGCGAACCGCCAGCGGATGTCATCCCTCTTGTACCTGAGGATGAACACCACCAGGGCGGCGACAGCGGTCAGGAACATCAGCACCAGGCTGATAATGCCCAGGAGCTGCCCCTTGGCCGAGGTTTTGCTGTATTCCCGGTCGAACAGCTCCGGGGTCTTGAAATAGCGGCCGAAGCCGCCCACCCGGTCGCCCTGGACATCCACCCCGGCCCGCAGCGTGCCGGTGCCGGCTTCCGGGTCATCCTCTTTCCAGGTGACCTCGAAGTCTTTCAGCTTCCATTCGAAGTTGTGGTCGGCCCGGTTGGAGAGTTTCTTGGTAGAGGCCTCCACCCGCTCGTAGAGCGACAGGTCCAGCCCGGCCACCCCGGTCAGGAAATCTTTCGCCAGGGCTTCCGCCGCCTCCTGCGGGATCTCGGCCCCGGCCTTGTCCTCCTCGATGGCGTGCCGGAAGCTGATCACCTGGCCGGCGGGGTCCACGAAGACCCTGAACTCCTCTTTCTCTCCGGACTTGAACCAGCGGCACTGCCAGCGCCAGATCGGCACCTCGCCATCCATCATCTCGTTGGCTTTCTCCATGCCCTGGGTCTGCTGGAGAAACACCGCGCCGTAACTGTTGACACCGAAGATCTTGGCTTCCGTATAGCCGGACAGGTCATAGCCGCGGGCCTGGAGGAACTCCGAGGCCACCTCCACGGCCTGGCTGCGGGTAACCTCCAGCTTGATCGAAGCCGAGGGGAACGCGGCCTGGTAGCAGGTGATGAAGATGGCAAAGAAAACCAGGCCGACAACCAGGTAGATGATTGTCTCCAGGTTAAAACGGTCCCGGTTCATGGCGCTGTCCCCCTTTCGCGGGAAAAGTTATCAGGGCGGCCGCTGCCGGAAAGAAAGGCTTTCCGGGGGTTTTCAGGAAACGCCTTGTTTTCCTGATCCGCTGCAATTCTAAACGATAGTATCAATCGTGTCAAATATATAATAATCCGGGAAGCGGAATTCTGTTGACAACAGGGCCGCACGGAACGGATAATTAACATTAGTCGGCAGGCTTTTCCATCTTTTCCCGGTGAAAAAGGAGGGGAACATGAACGAGGGTCGGTGTCCCGGCAGACAGATGCCTTTTCCCATCCCGGCCGGCGCTGTCTTGTTGACAACCATTTTTCTCCTGTGGGGGACAGGGACCTCCCCGGCCCGGGATGAAGAGCCGCCGCTGGCCGGAGAGGAAGAGCTCTCTGCCGAGGAGCAGGCGGCGGTCATCCAGTACCTGGCGCGGTTCCGCTTCGGGCCGGACCTGAAAGTCGGGGACTGGGTCAGGTACTCTTATCTGACAATAACTGGTCTCATTTACTGCGGCAGGTCAATTGCTATCAATTAATTTCAGCAGCTCAAGCAGGTCGAAAATATTCACTTTACCATCTTTATTCACGTCTCCATAATTGTTTGTCTCACCAACTCCTGCCAACTGTTTTAGCAGTTCCAACAGATCGAAGATATTTATCTTATCATCGTTGTTTGCATCGCCAGGAATACGTGAAAGGATTTTGATTTCATAAGTGCTCAATGGGGCATCGGTTGGCAGGCAAACAATCTCACCTTTTGCATCAAGCGTTTCAAAATAATAATTTAAAACTGTCTCAAAGGGATATGCAGGAAGCATTGCTATGAATCTATCCTCACTCAAAGAGCAATTCAATGTATCATTATAGGCAATACCATTGTCCTCGCTAATAATCAATTTGACTTCAGGCTCACTAACCCCATCATTCAATTT
>JAFGTO010000512.1 GCA_016934095.1 Candidatus Glassiibacteriota bacterium | reverse complement strand
GGCTCCCGGTCCAGCTTCACGGCTTTCAGGTAACCGTTGTACTGCTTTTCGGACACGATATCGAAGTTCCCTGAGTGGTCCAGGGCCTTGGCCAGGTCCCACTGGAAGGTTTCGGCGACTTTCCTGTCGACCGCTGTTTCGAACGGAAGGACCAGGATTTTAGGCCTGCCGGTGTCCTGGGCGGCGAGAGGGCAGATGAAAGGCTGGAAGATAAACAGACATATTGCGCCCAGAGGTACTAATTTGCGAATGTTTCCATGCATTTGGGGGCTCCGGTTTCTGTATGGCGTTAATGATTTCTGGACAGGTTTCGAGTAATTATCCTCCGTAGTTTATCCCTCATTCTTGGACGAAAGGAGAGAAGGTTTATTCAACGGGGGGAAACGGGTCTTCCACGGCTTCCCGTAACCCGTTTTCTTTTCTTAAACTTAGCTATAAAATTTAAAAGCTAATTCAAATAAATATGCTTGTCAATATTTTGTCCTTGTCCGGCCCAAACCTTTTTTCAGTACTTGATCAGGTAGCGGAAATCCAGGCTGAAATGTCCCCGCGAGTCTGTCTGGCCGATAATCGAGCTTTTGCGACCGATAAGGTACTCGATCTGCACGCTGCGGGCCGAGGGGTCGAGCAGGTCCTGGGAAAAACTGAAAAAGACCGATTCGAAAAGAAACTCGCCCATGGTCACCTTGGCACTCGCCCTTTCATCGTTGCTGGTTTCGGACGAGGAGCGGTCGAAAAGCTGACTTTCGATGCTGAATTCATCGATCCCGGTAAATTCCTGGATGTAAGGGTTCGCCTGGTTGAGCGCCATGTTGGCAGCCTGGTCCAGCAGCTTGGACTGGGAGAAGCTCGACTGCTGCTGGAATTCACGGTAGGTCTGGTCGACCAGCACCAGTGTCCGGGCCTGCTCCGGGGTGAGCGGAGGCTCGATTGTCCGGTCGTCGTTGTCCTTGACCGTGATCTCGAACTGCGGGTCGTTCAGGTTCCCGCCGATATGCAGGTAGAAAGTGTTGCGGTCTATCTCGTATTGCTCTCCGGTTACCTGCGTAGCGCCGCTGCTTCCATGGCTGAGCATGGAAGTGCCGGCCAGGTCGCCGCGCAGCACCTTGCCGCGGACCACCCGCTCGGCATTGATATCCAGCAGAGGATTTACCGTGGCCTGGCCCTGGAACTGCAAAGATCCCTGGCGGATCTTGAATCTCCTGCCGAATATGGTATAGGTGCCTGCCACGGTGGTGATTTCTCCAGCCACCTGCGGGTTGTTTTCCTGCTGGACCGCCCGGATGTTCGCTTTCAGCTTGATACTGGCGTTGCGGTTGCGCAGCCAGAAATCCTCGTCTGCGGTGAAATGCAGGTCATAGTCGATCGGGGCCGGAGGGATCTGCACCAGGGCGCTCTGCCGCGGGGCCTGCTCCCCGGGGCCGACAGCAACCTGGCCGAAATTGGGGCTGACCTCACCCTCGAGGACCCTCACTTCGCCGGTGAGCAGCAGGTCCGGCAAGCTTCCGGCCAGCTTGAGCCGGGTGGAGACTTTTAGCTGGGTGACATACCTGAACTGCTGCAAGATCAATTCATTACCCGTGATATCCAGCTCGAGGCCGGTAGGTTTGAGACCTTCGAGCATAACCTGGCCTGAGAACAGCAGCAGACCCTCCGGGCTGCTTGAGCGTATCCCGGTCAGCACGATCCTGTCCGCTTCAAGCGTGATTTGGCCTGACATGTTTTGCAGTCGGGTGTTGATCGGGGCGATGACGCCGGCGCCTCCCTCGAGAGCGACCTCCCCGCTGAGAGCCGGCCTGGCCACAGTGCCGGAGATTCTCAACTGTCCCTGCAGCGTGCCTTCGCTGAGCGGGATCAGGCCGGTCTTGATCGCCGACAGGGGGAAGCGGTCGAGACTTGCGGAGATTTCCACCCGGTCGTCGCCCTGCTCTTCACCGGCAGTATCCGCCCGGTAGAAAGCAGTCAAAGGCAGGCGGCCGGTAATTATACTGGTGCGGTCGGAGTCGGTCAGCTCCAGCCGGTCGATCGTCAGGATACCACTGTCGATGTTGGCGGCGGCTTTAACTTTTTCGCAAGCCACCAGGGAAAAGCGGGCGTTTTCCAAGTCGGCCGCCAGTGTGAAACGCGGCCCGGAAAGCTGTCCGGAGATATTAAGCTTGCCGTCCAGCTTACCCTCTGCCGGCTGTGAAGACCCTGACAGGGCCGCCAGAGTGCCGAAGTCGAGCCCTGCAAAATTTACCTCCGCTTTGAGAGAACCGGTGCCGTACAGGTCTATTTCTCCACTTATTGTTCCGCCCATCGAGCTGAGGTCCACTGAAGTAATGCGCGTGGTGTCCCGGTGGACTCTGATTTCAAAAATATTACCCGTGGAGGCTCTCACGCCCCGGTAAAGCAGTTCCAGGGTATCGACCACGATTTCCTGTTCTCCGGTCTCCGGCGTCGCGGTATAAAACCCGCTGCAGTAAAGGCTGTTCAGGCTGTCCTGGACCAGGATCACCGGAGAAAACCTGGTCATCCCGGTGTGCGGGATTTCCGTGTTCAGGTGGAGTTTCTCGAACCGGTGCCCGGCGAGATCCACCTGGTACAGATCCAGTTGGAGCTGTCCCTCGATGGTGCTTGTCAGGTGTTCCAGCTCGCAGGTTCCCTCCAGCCTGTCGAAGCTGAGAAACCGGTAGGCGCCGTTTCCGATGCTGACCGCCCCTTTCAGCACGGGATCGAAAAGGCTGCCGGTCAGCGAGCCGGACAGGTCTATCGTGCCGCTGAAGTCGGCCAGGGGTAAGATCTGCCGGAGGCGCCGGGCGGGTATCCTCTCCACGCTGACAAACAGGAAAAGCTCGTTGTTTTCCACGTCCCCGATGGCGGTGGTGATCGATTCCCAGGAATGTACGGCCAGGCTGTTCACCCTGAGCTTTCCCTGCCGGTAATTGAAGCTTACTCCGGCCGAATCGATCTGCACCCCGTTCAGCTTTCCCCGGAGACGCCTGGCGGATCCCGCCAGTTCGAGCTCCCGCAGGGAATAGCCCCGGCAATGCAGAGCGAGCTGACCACTCATCCGGCCTTTCAGCCGCTCGAGCCTCGGAATCCCGATCTGTTCGACTACCGCGTTTTGAACGTCCGCTTTGATATCATAACTGTCGTCGGTTTCCCGGAAGCGGAACTCCAGGTCCGCTGCCAGGCTGCCGCCGCAGATATCTGCTTTGAGCTGCTGGAATCTTAAGATGCTTTCCCCGTAACTCAAGCGGGTTGTCAGCTCGCTCACCGGGTAGCCGAACACCACCCCCTTGTCCAGGCTCAGGTCCACCTGGACCGTGGAGCTGTCGAAACTCCCCGCCCACGCCAGCGAGACTCCCACCGTGCCGGAGAACCGGTCCCGCACCTCGAGCTCGGGCGGCAGGTGGGCCGCTTCCAGGCTGCCGTTCCGGATCTTATATTCAAAGCTCCGGCCGGCGAAATCGACAAAGCCCTCGCCGGTCAGGTCGGTTTCACCCTTGACCACTCTCACCCGGCGAAAACCCAGGTAGTCCTTTCTGATCGGGAAGATACCGGAAAGCTCCGCAGGGCCGACCGACCAGTAGGTAGTGTTGAGGGAGCAGGTGTCGACCTCCACCAGATGTTCACCGGAAATCGAGGTGAACCTGCCCTGCAGGACAGCTATTTTGTTTTCGATCGGTTTGCTCTCGATATCCTCCAGGAGTATCCGGCAGTCTTTCAGCAGGAATTCGCCGATCCTCACTCGACCGGCGGGGCCGTCTTTGCCGCCGGGAGATTTGAAAATCCGGCTGATGTTCAGCGGGCCGTCATGCCCCTCTTTATGTATCTGAAAGTTCCCGCCGTAGATATGGACCCGCGAAAGGTTTATCCCGCGGCTTATAAGCTGGAGAGGGTTGAATTCGACTTCCACCCGGGAAGTCTCGATAAAATAGTCGGTCTCTCCGAAAGGATCCTCGATCCTGAAGTCGTGGAAAATGAATTTTCCGAGCCGCGGCATCTCCATCAGGCTGAAAGTCGTTTTCGGCCGGAAAAGACGGTATGTCTGTTCTTCGACCCAGTGGCTGACCATCAGCTCGATTTCATCCCGGAAGGCATGGAAAACTACGGCTGTCAGCGCGGCGAACAAAGCTACCGAGATCAGCCCCAGGCGCACGAAAGCCTTGACAGGGTAATGCCGCCACATGCGCAGGAAATTTCTCAAACGGCTTTTTTTCGGTGTCTCACTCATGGCTGTTTTCACCTGGGACCAATCTATCTCGCAGATAATGCTAACCCGAATTATTCATAAAAATATCGCCTCGATTTTATAACTTCAAGCATCGTAACAGGTTCAAAAGTATATCAAATCCCCTGGAAATGTTTTTTCTCTCATTGGCTCGTGTTACACTGCGCGGCGATATTTTTACCTTCGGCTCGCCTGCTTTGCCCGATTGGCTGCGTCAT
>JAFGTO010000511.1 GCA_016934095.1 Candidatus Glassiibacteriota bacterium | reverse complement strand
GCGGGCTGGCATCTTTTTTGCTTTCCTCCGGCTCCCGTTTCGCCTGCCTGCGGTGCCCGCGCAAAAAAGATGCCAGCCCGCCCCCGCCATGCCCCCGGCTCCTCACTCCAGGCTCTCGACCAGCTCCACCACCTCTCCCGGCCTCACCCCTTCCGCCGTAAGCCTGCAGCCGCCTGGCAGCACAGCCACCACGTCATAGGGGCCATCCCCCGGCAGGCCGAAATGCTGCTCCAGCGGGTTGCCGGGAAACGTGCCGCTGCCGGCGGCCACTTCCCTGAAACCGACCAGGTCGCCCCTGTCTGCCGGGCCTGCCCGGTAGACATACACCTTGGCCCCCACGGCCGAGCGCATGGCCCCGCTGCCGGCAACCCGCACCTTGAGGTATCTGCCTCCGGGAGTATCGTTGCGGAACAGCTTCCAGCATCCGGGGTTCGAGGCTCTGATCCTCCGCCAGTTGCCCACCGCCAGGTCCAGGTCGAAATCGTTGTCCAGGTCGGCCAGGGTTACCCCGTGGCCGTAGAACACGCTGCAGCCTGCCTCGGCGGCGACCTCGCGGAAAGTCAGGTCGCCGTTGTTGAGATACAGTTGCGACTCGGCCATCGAGTTGGTGACATAGATGTCCAGCCACCCGTCCCCGTTGACATCCCCCATGTTCACCCCACGGGTGAAGCGGCCGGAGTCCACCCCGGCCCGGGCGGAGATGTCGGTAAAAGTGCCGTCCCCGTTGTTCAGGTAGAGGCGGTTCCGCTCGTGGCCCTGCGGGCACAACCCGCCGCTGTTGCCCAGGTAGAGGTCCAGGTCTCCGTCGTTGTCGATGTCGCCCCAGAAACAGCTCACGCAGTAGCCTTTGCTGGCCAGGCCGAGCTGCCCGGCCAGTTCGCTGAAAGTTCCGTCCCCGTTGTTACGGTAAAGGTACCTGCTGGCCGGGGTGTCGCCGGGGTTGAGGTTGCCGACAAACAGGTCCGCATCGCCGTCCAGGTCGTAGTCGGCAAAGCTGCAGCAGTAGCCGTTGCCTGTATCGGCCACCCCTGCCTGCGCGGCCACGTCCGTGAACCTGCCGTCCCCGTCGTTGCGGTACAGGCTGTTGGCGCAGTCAGGTCCGGAGAAATACCCGCCCTCGGCCACGAAAATGTCCAGGTCGCCGTCCAGGTCGTAGTCGGCGGTGGTTATCCCTGCCGAGTAATTGAAAGGCCCACCGGCCAGGCCCAGGGAATCAGCCTTGTCGATGAAAGCGATCTCGTCGTTGATATAATAAAAGGAGTTGGGCTGGCGGAGGTTCCCTCTGGGGATGGAGGCCTCCTCGACATTGTTGGTAACAAAGAGCTCCAGGTAGCTGTCCCCGTCGAGGTCCACGAACACCGCGCCGTGGCTGTCCCAGGAGTTGCCTGCGCCGCAGGAGGTGGTGATGTCTGAAAAGTGCATCCCTCCCTCGTTGCGCAGCATGCGGTTGGGCGCATAGACCAGGCACTGGTAGAGGTCCAGGTCGCCGTCCCGGTCCAGGTCCGCCACGGCGATGCACTTGCCGTGCCCGGAGTACTCGAACCCGGAGCCCTCGGTGACATCGGTAAAGATCGCGCCGGCCACGGGGACCGGCCTCTCCTGAGCGGGCTGCACGCAGGCGGCCATACTTAAAATTATATACAGGGCGGCGAACGCTAACGGGCGGCGGTAACACCTGGCTTTCATGTCTACCTCGCGGAGCGGGTTGCGGACTTAAGCATGGAAGGCGATTGACAGGGGAGTTTCAACCGGCTAAATTCCCGTTAAAGACCGGCCGGGCAGCCGGCAGCAGCGGGAGCCCGGCATTTCCCCGGCCACCGAATATAATATCCGTCAGACTCCGGACTGTCAACTCCAGGGGGTAACACCATGAACCGGGTTGAATTGCGGGCCTTGGTCCCGTTTCTTCTTCTGCTTCTTGTCTCTTCCGCCCCGGCAGCAGACACAGAGTGGAAGAGCACCCGTGTTTTCACTGTGGCCGAGGCCGACTCCATGGCCAGGGAGAGACAGCCGGTAACGGTCTCCACCTCCTGTGCCGCCACCAGTGAAAAGGCTCTCGAGCACGGTGTCTTCCTTTTCGAGGGCGTGCCCGCTGCCGGAAAAGAGGTCGCTTGCCAGGTGCATGATGTCCGTCAGCAGGACAGCGGCACCGCTTTCAAGGTTACTTTCCTGTGCAGTCTGGCTGCCGGAGAATCAAAAACGTACACTCTGGCCTGGGATGGAAAGAAAAAGAGGTCTCCGGCCCGGGCCGGAGACGAGGGCTGGGTCAGCGGCAGCGGCCTGCAGCTTGCCCTGGAGAACGAATTCTACTGTCTCACCACCTCGGCCGAGACCGGCGGGGCGGTACAGGACCTGGTCAACAAGCTAGGCTCCGGCAAGCTGCTCCAGGCCCACCTGGGCCCGCTGGACTGGAGCCCGAGCGTAGCCGCACCCCGACACCCTGACTCCACCCGCGGCATATTCTGGATGGGCGCGCACTACTGCCGGTGGTTCACTCCGCCGGAATACAAGGTGCAGGCCGGCCCGGTGTTCATCCAGATCGAGCGCAGCGGCTACCTGCCGGTGCAGTTCGAAAAGGAAGAGGAAGAGCACCAGGTCCCCCACCTCGACCAAAAACTGCACGTGACCCTCACCTACCGCTTTTACCGGGACCTGCCCTTTTTTATCAGCGAGCGGCTGCTGGCGGTGGATGAAGATTTCCCGCTGCTGCTGCTGCGCCACAACCAGTGGGTCTTCAGAAAAGGCCTATTCACCCACGCTTTCTTCAAGAACCGCTCCCCGGACATCGACCGCCGGCTGGATGATGACGAGATCGGGTTCATGACTTTCGAGGTGGATGAGCGGATCATCCCGGACCACCACAGCCTGGGGGCGGTGGTGCCGGAGAACATCCCCTGGCTGGCTTTCGCCAATATCCACGATGGGGATGGCTTCGCCGACATCCGCCTGGAGTTCAGGGCCTGGAACGCCCTGGACCCTGGCCTGCCGCCGGTTTTTTACCACCCCCGCACCTACCTGCCGAACCATCAGGGCGTAAACTACTGGTTCAAGTCGATCAGCTATGTCTACACTTACCGGGGCGAGAACGGGCCCGGGTTCACGGTGGTGATCCCGGCGGGCAGCCGCTACTACGAGCGCCAGGCCAACCTGGTCTTCCGCTACCAGCATCCGGAGGACACCAATGTCCGCAGGCACGATCCCTGGGACAGCTCGTGGGTGGGCAAGCTGGCCCTGCACGCCAACCTTTACCACGAGGGCCGCAAGGCGATCTTCCCGGTGGAAAAATACCACTGGCTGCTCACCCATCCGCTCCGGGTTACCCTGCCCGGGGACCAGGCGGCCCACCGGGCAGACGACTGACTACTCCCACAAAATGCACGTATAGGTCTTCAGCCGCGGCAGGACCCAGGAATCAGCCGATTCCTGTTCCAGATTCTCGTACGCGGCCCCATCCGGGCTGCAGGCACGGGGCCTGGACAGCCGCAGGGGCGAGCCTGCGGGCAGGCCTAGGGAGATGTCTTCGAGCACCGAGCGGTTGTCATAATTCAGCAGGTGGAGCACGGTGTCGCCGCCGGATGTCCTGAAAATGCACGTTCCCAGGCAGGAGGGCGCAGCCACCCGGACCGGGATGCTGCCCTTCAGGCAGGAGCGCACGCTGTCGACTACCTCGAGCAGCCTAGGTGGCACGGCCCGCCTGACCGTGGTCTGCGAGACATCCACCCCTTCCAGCTCCGCAGCGCAGCGGAAAAAAACTACCCTGCCCCTGCCCCGGCTCTTTCGGTATACTCTCCGGGGAGCACTGTCGAAAAGGCTGGCGCCGATAAGCCCTGCCAGGCCGTAATCCGGCCTTTCCCTGCGGCACTGGTCGAACAGGCCGCTCTCGCCGGTAACCACCAGGCTCCCCCCGGAAGCGACAAACTCACCGAAAGCGGCGATCTCGCTCTCACTCAGGCAGCGCTGGGAGCAGACCAGCAGGGTCTTGTAGCGTCCGAGCCCGGCGACGTCCTGGGAAAAAAGGATGTCGAAAGGCGTCTGCGACTGGAGTAGGGCCTGGGCGGCATTGACAAAGGCCGGGTAAGCGGTGCCGAAATCGTAGGCCATCGATTTTTCGGAATGGTACAGGGCCAGGGGGCTTACCAGCTCCGAGCCGTGGTAAAGGCGGCGGTTCCTCAGCAGAAAGCCGTTGTACCTGGCCCAGGGCCCGGCGACTTCCTCCCTGGTGAAATAAGGCTCGGCCAGCTCGCCGGCGCTGCGGGCGAAGCGACGCCCTTTCATGCGCAGGGCCCAGATACCGGCCAGGACATGCCCGCCGAAAGCCAGCGACTCGCCCAGGGCCAGCTCGACCTGGTCGCCGGACCCGGGCAGGACTGTTCCCGGCAGCCAGACACCGGGCACTACGTTGGAGCCGGCACCGCAGCCCATGATAAGGGTCGGGGCGTTGTTGACCGCGATCCCATCCTCCCAGCGGGGGAAATTGTGCCCCTCCGCGTAGGGGACGTCGAAAATCCTCATCATCCGGTAAGGGTCCACCCCGCGCAGGTGCCAGTTGTTCATCCGCGGATAGATGATGTTACCGCAGAAAGCCGCGTCCGGGTCCAGCCTCTTCGTATAGGAGCGCAGCGAGTCTGCGGCAGCAGGGATGACCGAGACCCGCCAGTCCAGCCAGGCCTGCTGGAGCCGGTCGGTTACCAGCGCCTCGTCGTCTTGAACCTCCGGGATCCTCACGCTGTCCAGGCTGGCGATACCCAGGGATCCGAGCGGGTCCGGGAAGTTCTCTTTGAGGAACGCCCTGAAGCTCTCCTGGCAATGCTCGCAGTAGCAGCCGTCATAATAGCAGTTATCCAGGAAGACCCCGTCCATCCCATAATCCACGACCGCATTGCGGATCAGCGACTTGAGATAATCCAGATAACCGGGCCTGAGCGGGCAGACGACCGCCCGGTAGTACCTGTCCCCGTAGATCAGCGGGCGCCCGTCCCGGCCGAGCGCCTGCCAGCGCCGTGCCCCGGGGAATTCCTCGGTATGCTTGCTGGCGAACTGGATATAGGCCAGCACCCGGATCCCGAGGCGGTGGCATAGCTCAGCCACCCGCGCGGCCCGCTCCAGGTCCTCGAATTCCTCATTGCCGCCCGCGCCCTTGGCAAAGTTGAGATAAAGGACATTGGCTCCCATCCCGGCCAGCTCCCTTATCGTCTCCTCGCTGCGGACCTTTTCGTACCAGTCCTCGAGCCAGAGCCCCTGGGCCTCGACCCCTGCCATCGGGCGGTTCTCCCTGCGGTAGAAGGCCAGGGGCTCGTGGAGGTTGCCGCCCCAGACCAGCATCCCTCTCTCGGCCCATGCGGGCCGGGTATAAGTGGATGTCGCCGGGAGCAGCGCAGGCAGTAAAACCAGGGGAATGATAAATTTTATTGCTTTACTGATCATTGTATTGCCCCTATTTATTTGAATGCCTGGTACGAGAAGCTGTTTCATAACTTACGTATAACTACAATATAGAATTCGCGGTTTATGGCCGTGTGAATAATGTTGAAAATAGCAATTGTCGCAGATTGCCCGAGATGTCTTGTAAAGTACTATACCTTGGGTAGGGGCGGGTTTAAACCCGCCCCTACGAGTGCATCCTGCTACTGCTTAACGATT
>JAFGTO010000510.1 GCA_016934095.1 Candidatus Glassiibacteriota bacterium | reverse complement strand
TGGCTTTCTACCTGCCCGAGGATACCGCGGCCAATGTCTCGCGCCTGCTCGAGCTGCTGAGGCCGGCGCTGATCATCTTTTCCAAGTTCGATATCTGGCCCAACCTGGTCTGGATGGCGCATGAGGCCGGAGTGCCGGTGGCTGCGACCGCAGCCACCCTGTCGCCCGGCTCGGGACGGCTGCGCTGGCCGGCAGCCAGTTTCCACCGCAGCTTCTACCGGACCCTGAGCCTGGTCTGCGCCATCTCGCCAGAAGATGCCGTCAGCTACCGGAAGCTGGGAGTGGACCTGAAAAACTGCCTGGTTACCGGCGATACCCGCTTCGATCAGACCTACGAGCGCGCCCGCAGAATAAGTGAGACCGACCCCAGGATCGCGCCCTTCAAGGGCTGGAGCACCGGCGTACGCATGGTCTGCGGAAGCATCTGGCCTGCAGACCAGGAGCACCTGCTGCCGGCGATCGCCTCCCTGGCCGAAAACCACCCGGGCCTGAAGTTCATCCTGGTGCCCCACGAGATCTCCGGGCGGCACCTGGACGAGCTGTCCGCCTTCCTGGACAGCCGCTCGCTGCCTTACCGGCTCTATTCGGCTCTCGTGCCCGCAGATTCTCTCCCTGGCGACGGACCCGGCGCCAGGGTCGATGAATCGACCCGGGCGGTAATCGTGGACCGCGTAGGGGTGCTCGCACCGGTTTACCGGGCGGCTGATATCGCCTACGTAGGGGGCAGCTTTTCCACCGGCGTGCACAACGTGATGGAGCCGGCCTGTTTCGGCCTGCCGGTGATTTTCGGGCCCCGGCACCTGAACAGCTTCGAGGCCCGCCTGATGATCGGGCGCCGGGGGGCTTTCCCGGTTTCGGACAGCCGGGAGATCATCCGGGTGGTGGAACGACTGATCGAAGACCAAAGCGGCCGCAAAGCCCACGGCGAGGCCGCCCGGGCCGTGGTGGCCGAAAACCTGGGCGCTGTAGAGCGCACCCTGGCCGCCCTGGCCGGGCGTTTCCCTGCAGTCATCAAGTCAACCGAGGGACCGGAATAAGACCATGACACCGGACTGGCCCGAATTCATCCAGCTCGAGACCACCATCCACTGCAACAGCCACTGCGATTTCTGCCAGCAGCGGCTGGTCGCCCGCAGGCCCGGGTTCATGGATGAGCGCCTGGTGCACAAGATTATCGATGAAAGCGCAGGCCACGGCATCACCTACCGTCCCTTCCTGCAGAACGAGCCGCTGATGGACAAGCGCATGGCGGACATTGTCAGCTATATCAGGCGCGACAAGACCGCTAAAGTGGAGCTCAATACCAACGGCGGGCTGATGACCCCGGAGACCTCGGAAAAGCTGCTGGATGCCGGGCTGGACATGGTGCGCTTCAGTATCGACGGTTTCTCCAAAGAGGTGGCCGAGATAATCCGGCCGATAGATTACGGCTGTGTCCTGGAGAATACCCGCACTTTCATCGAGCTGGCCGCCCGGGCCGGGCATCCCTGCCAGGTGGAGGTCCGGATGATAGACACGGAGCTCAACCGCCACCAGCAGGCGGACTACCTGGAGTTCTGGAGCGGCCTGGGCGCGGAGGCGAAAGTGGTGCCCCTGTACAACTGGCCCTGGAGCGGCCAGACAGGCTATGTACCCGCCCCGTGCCCGAAAATCCTGCGCGAGATGTTTTTCGTGGTCGACGGCAGGGCAGTCCTCTGCTGCTGGGACAGCCAGGCACGGGCGGTGATCGGGGACATAAACCATACCCCGCTGCAGGAGATCTGGACCGGGGAGCTGAACCGCAAGTACCGCAGGCTGCTGAGCCAGGGCAGGAGGGGAGAGATATTCCTTTGCTCGCGCTGCGACGGGTTCAAGCACCTGCTCGAGGAGTCCTCTGCCGTAGAAACCGGAGGCGGGTGATGGCAAAGACGCCGCCGCAAGATTCTACGAAGAAACGAAAGGTAGGCTTCATCGGCTGCCCGCCCGCAGAGGTCATGGCACGCTTCCGCAGGGATGAGCTGATCGACCTCGACAACCTCATCCTGGAACTTTCGGTTTCCGACTCGGAAAAGCTTCTCCCTGCAACCACCTGCCGGATAATCAAGCGCATCCTGGACAACGCCCTGGGACTGGAGCTGGACCTGATCATCTTCGACGACGGGTACAGCAAGTGCGACAACGCCCGCTTCCTGGGCCGGCTGCTCGAGTCGCAATTGAAAGAGGTGCCGCTGATCCACACTCAAAACGACAGCACCGAATCCCGGGGGACCCCGGTCAGCGACAGCGGCCTGAGCCTGTCCGAGAAAGTGAGCCTGATCCTGGAAGACCTCGCCCGCCCCTCGGAGAGGAAAGACCTGACCCCCTGCCCCGACCCTCCGGCCGGCTTCTGGGGTGTCCCCTGCGCGGATGAATCGATCTATGACCTCTTCCCCCGGGGGACCCTGGTGCTGGGCTGGCTGCGCTGCTGTGAAAACCGCACGCCGGCGGACCTGGAGCTTGAATGCTGGGTGCCGCCGGGGCTGCCTACGGTATTTTTCGCCCAGACTTTCTGCAGCAAAAACATCCTGGCCAAACACCTGGCCGCCGAGCACAACGGCCTGTACCTGGACGTGGACGGCACTGTTTCCCGCTCCGAGCGGGCCAAGGTCGAGGCTTTCCTGCATTTCCGCAAAGCAGGCCACTGAACCGGCCTGGAAGCAGCCTGTCTTTTCCGCTCCTGCAGCAGGCCGTCAACATCCGTCAGCCTGGCAAGACTAAAATTGATTTCCTCTCCCGATCCGCTATATTAAATTGAGAGAGAATTCTTTTCCTGCCAAAGGGCTGTTGAAAAACTGCAACGCCCCTCTAAAAGCGTATTGAAATATTAAGGATACAGGGTATAAAGGCTGTCAAGGGCCGTTTCCACTCATGGAACAACTACATGCGGTAAGAAGATCTTATTTTCATAACATAT
>JAFGTO010000509.1 GCA_016934095.1 Candidatus Glassiibacteriota bacterium | reverse complement strand
GGAATATGGCTGTCAAGGGCCGTTTCCATTCCTGGGACAGCAACATGCGGCAAGAGAGCATTAACCGCATAACATATACGAAATCTTATATTTACAGCGGAAACGGCTTGCCTTGCCCTTAACAGCCAACGACGCAATAGATTTCAACTCAGGGCGCGTTGAGATTTTTTTCAACGCCCCTCTAAAGACCTGGCAAAGTTAAAGAGGCTGGCGGCCCGTGTCAATGAAAATGGGATTTTGTTTGAGCGGGCGGGAGCCGGGGAACCTGAAGATAAAAGTGGCTACAGCGGCAGGCACAAAGGGCCACACTAAAGTCATTGCGCAGGCTGTTCCTGCGCCTGCCTCTGTTTGACAACCCTGGCGGGGATCCCGACGACCGTACAGTTGGAGGGAACGTCGTGCACCACGACCGCGTTCGCGCCGATCTTCACGTTGTCGCCCACGGTACAGGCGCCTAGGATCTTGGACCCGCACCCGCACATCACGTAGTTACCCACGGTGGGCATCTGGTTGTTGCGCTGGCCGATGGTTACCTGGTGCTGGACGACCAGGTGGCTGCCGATGCGGGCGTGGCAGTTGATCACCACTCCATCGGAATGGGCGATCAGGAACCCAGGGCCGATGTCTGCGTTCGGGCCGATCAGGATGCCGAAGAACACGTGGTTGATCTGCTTGAAAACCCACGCCAACAAAGTCAAACGGTACTTGTAGAGGAAATTGGCTGTTCTGAAGATGATAGTCGGTAAAGTACCTTCCTCGAAGAGCGCTTTCAGACAGTGGCGGAAAGAATCGCTGCCGTAGAAATCCCTTGCCTTGTATCTCACGTCCTCACGGATGTTCTCGAACATCGTGCTTCCCTCTTGACGATTAGTTGGGATGATAAACTAACACTATAAAACAATATAGTATCATTTCTCATGGGGTAAAGCAGTCTGCCAGGGGATGTACGATAAATGCAAGTTATGGAATTGGAATATTAAGGCGAGAGCAGGGCCGTGTCAATGGGATTCTGTTTCAAGCAGGCAGGGGCCGGGAGGCGGGGTCCCTGGACGGTGTAGGAATTAAAGGAGAAAGGGTGCCTTACAGAGTTTGGCCTTCCTCCAGCCTGCCCGGGGACTGCAAATGGCCAGGAAGGCTACAACACATGGATGTGGGAGTATGGCGTGCCATGCCCGTGGCCGGGCTGCCTCGCTGCCCCGGGCGCGAAAGAGAAACGCGGGGACTACCTGCAAACTCAGCTCGCGCTGTGCGTCGAACGTCAGGTTCGCCATGCCCGTGGCTGGGCCGTCTCGAATCCCGGGCGCGGAAGAGGATCAAAGGGACTACCTGTGATCCCAGATCGCGCTGTGCGTCGAACGTCAGGTTCGCGTCAGGTTCGCTACGCCTGCGAAGGCGTAATCCGTTGAAATTGGGCGTGTTGCAATAAAACAAGAATGTTGGCAACAAAATTGTTGGGAAGGGGCTGTGAAAAGATATTGGTACTATGCTCCTCCTGCCTATCTCTCGATCCTGGAGTTGATCCCCTGCGCCAGCAAGGGGGCGCTCACCGGCAGCCCGATGTCATAGCCGGTGCAGCGGCCCCAGCCGCTGTCATCGAAAGAGGGCAGGCTCCAGCCTGCGGGCTCGCTGCGGGCCTCCAGGCCGCGCCAGCCAGGCCCGCTGGTTATTTGCCGCACCTGGCCGCCGGGGCCGTACGCCTCGCAGTAGATATTCGCCGCAGGCACCCGTCCCTCGTAATTGGTTACCCGCACAGCCAGGTCGTTCCCGCCGGGCAGCCACCTGCCGGTAAGGTCGAGCACCCGGGCGCGGGAGCTCTCCACGATCAGGCTCAGGGTCCGCCTGCCGATGGTCTCACCTGCCGGCTCGCCGTTGAGGAACACCTCGGCGTGGCCGGTGCCCATCACCTGCAGCAGCACCCTGTGCGGCCCTGGAGCTTGCGGGCCGACCCGGCCGCGGAAATACGACGTGCGCACCCTTTTCAGCTTTTTGCTGCCTGCGCTGCCCGGGGCGGCTATCCAGTACCGGTCGATAGTGGGCTCGGGCGGCAGGCGGCCCTCGCGCAGGGCGCCGGCAATGATCTCCCACTGGGCAAGCTGGCGGTCGAAAAGGGCCAGGTTGTGCTCCAGCCCCTCGGGGCGGTTATGCCGCTTCCATAGCCGGGCGAAATCCCCGCGGACAGCGGCGAAACAGGAGCGCAGGCTGTCTGCCCCTGCGGCCAGGCTCCCGGCCGTGGAGGCGCTCAGCGGGCCTGCGGCCGCCCGGCGGTACTCATCCTGCCAGAGGTATTTGCCGGCCAGGCAGTCGCCCACAGAGGCGGTAAAGGCCGCCAGGTCCACGAACCAGCGGTTGGCGCGCACCGGGGGGCCCAGCCTGTTGATCAGCTCCTGCAGCCGGGCCATCTCATTTTTCAGCGCAGCGCCCCGGCTGCCGGAGTCCAGATTCTTGCCGGTGCCGCCGGAGCTGCTCGGCCCCAGCAGGGGATGGCGCCACCAGTCGTAGATGGTGGACCCGCGGCCCAGGCTGCCCAGCAGGCGGTTGACCTCGAGCCAGGGAGCGGGGTCATCCACGGCCAGGAAGCCGCGCCAGAAATCGCGCTCGAGGGCCTCCCGGTCGATGTCGCCGGGGTTCCAGGCGCAGCAGGCGGCGAAGGCATAGCCCCAGACATTGAGCTGGCGGAGGTTGGCGCCGCCGTTGTCGCACCAGCTCGAGACTACCGCGCCGAGAGCGCCCTGATCGCAGCCCTCGCGGGTCAGGTTCTCGATGTTGGTCAGGGCGGTGCGGTAGTCAGGGTAAAAGCGGTTCCAGTTGCTTACTCCCGGGCTCACCACCACATCCAGGCCGGCCTGGCGGAAGCGGGCCACGCTCGGGTATTGGCGGGCCGCGTTGTAGTGCCAGTCCACCACCACCATGTCCCCGGGCAGGTCCTCGAGGATCGCCGGGTTGTTGAGGATGATGTCCCCGTAGATCATCACCCTGCGGCCCAGGCCGGTTACCATCCGGTGGACCCGGCGGTAGTGGCCGGCGTGCACCCCGGCGATGCCGAGCTTGCGTACCAGGTCCCGGCTTTTGCCGCGGCCCACATCCCAGGACTCATCGCAGGCGATGTTGAAAAACTCATCCCGGAAAGCGGGCACGATCTCTGAGAGCACCTGCTGCAGGAAGCTGTAGGTCTCCTCCACGGCGGGGCTCAGGCAGGCGGCCCCGGGGAACTCCGCCAGTTGCCTGTAGCCATCCTTGAGCAGCAGGTTCTCATAATGACCCAGGGTCTGGAAGATGGGGATCACCCGCACGTGGCACTGGCCGGCGAAGTCGGCAAGCTCGGCCACCTCCGCAGCGGTGAGCGCGCCCCTGCCTTTGCCGGACTCCGGGTGGCTGGTAAAAGTGAACATGTCCTCCAGGTAGGGCATGTAGACATTCATTTTGTAGCGGGCGAGGGTAAGCACGAGGCTTTTCAGGTCTTCGAGGGTGCTCACCTGTCCGCGGCTGATATCATCGCTGACGCCGCGCAGGCCGAGGCGGGGCCGGTCGCGCACCACCACTGCGGGTACATGGGCTCCGCCGCTGTCCTGACGCAGCAACTGGGCGAGAGTCATCAGGGCATAGAACCTTCCCGCAGCATCATCGCCCGCGGCCACCACGGTACGGGGCCCGACCGCCAGCACGTAACCCTCGGCGGGGATCTCGATCCCGCCGGGCGCAAGCCCGAGTTCTTCCAGGGCCAGGGCCACTGACGAGCCCGGCAGCGCCGGTCCCACCAGGACCGCTCCCCCGGCCGGCTGCTCCGGGCCGGGCCGCCGGCTCACCGGAAGCTGTGCGAAACCGAGCTCGGCGGCCCAGGCGTTGAACTGGCTGCAGGCGAAAAGGTCTTCCGGGCCGGTGCCCCGGCAAAGCACGAGAGATACTCCCTCAGCCAGCGGGAACGAGCCTTGGCCCGGGGTAAGCTCGGCCGGCCTGGGCAGCACGCCGTAATCGGCCGGTCCACTCGATTCTGTCGC
>JAFGTO010000070.1 GCA_016934095.1 Candidatus Glassiibacteriota bacterium | reverse complement strand
GTGCGCAGGCCGATGGCGATATCGTTGGTCAGGTTGTCCCCGGCCAGGCCCAGGACGCTGGTGTGGCGGATGCTGCCCCTGGAAAAAAGGGCGATGTCCGTGGTGCCGCCGCCGATGTCGATCAGCGCCACTCCCAGGTCCTTTTCATCCTCGCTCAGCACCGCGTAGCTGGCGGCCAGCGGCTCGAGCACCAGGTCGAAAACCTCGAAACCGGCCCGGTGGATGCTCTTGACTATGTTCTGCGCACTGGTCACAGCGCCGGTGACGATGTGCACCTCGGTCTCCAGCCGGATACCGCTCATGCCCACCGGGTCGCGGATGCCGCGCTGGTCGTCGATGATAAACTCCTGGGGAATGACGTGGATCACCTCGCGCTCGATCGGGATGTGCGCGGCCTGGGCCGCCTCGATGACCCGGCGCACGTCATCCCGGGTGATGTCGCTGTGCTCGCGCGAGACCGCGATTATTCCCCTGCTGTTGATCGAGCGGATATGGTCTCCGGCGATACCGGCATACACGCCCTTGACCTCCACTCCGGCCATCAGCTCCGCCTCCTCGATCGCCTTGGTGATGGAATGGACCGTTTTTTCGATGTTGACCACCACTCCACGCCTCAGGCCCTCGCTCTTGGTAGTGCCGACACCGACTATCTTGAGCTGGTCTTCCTCGGTACGCTCGGCGATGATGGCGCAGATCTTGGTTGTCCCGATGTCCAAACCGGCAATTACATCCTCTTTCGTCATCGATCCTCCTCAATCGGCCGGTAATTGGCAGGGGTTTTTCCGGCACCGCGGGGATACCGGCCGGCAGACCCGCAGTGCATTTGAACTTCCCTGTTCTTCCGGTGTTTATCGATATTCCCCTATATCGATTCGAGCCTGTCTGCCGGCTGCGGCTGAAGACAGCGTGCAGCCGGCCGGGCCGTTGAACTATTTTTTCAACGCACCCCTAGATTTCATCGCTTTTTTTCAGGATTATCTGCCCCTCGAAACTCAAATCGACCAGGGCGGGTTTTTCTTCCACTCCGGACACCTGCTCGAGCATCCATTTCAGGTAGCGCAGCTTGTCCGGCTCGACCCACTTGCCCAGCACCACCCGCATACCGTCCTCGACAGTTACCAGGGTAACCTTGCCTTGCTCGTTGAGGGTGAACTCGCTGACCAGCGGCAGCAGCTCCGGCGAGTTCTGTTTGAGACTGAGCAGTGCCTCCAGCAGCAGCCTCCCGTCCCGGTTCAGGCGGGGCTGGGCTCCGGCCTCTGTGCCTAGGGACAGGGCCGCCGAGCGCGGGGTCAGGATCGGCAGGTCCAGCCGGCTCACGGCCAGGTCGATGGGCAGCACGAAACCCTCGCTGTCGATCGGCAGCAGCTCGCCCACGTTGAGCAGGGCCACCGGCTCTCTTTCCCTGACCTGCACGGTAAGCCGGTCCGGAAAGCGCCTGAGGAAACGGACGCTCTTAACCAGCGGCTCGGACTCGATGATCTTTCGCTGGGCGGACAGGCTGGAAAGCGTGCTGGCGCCCAGCAGAATGCTGGAGCAGAGCGAGTCCAGGTGAGCCGGAGAGATAAAAGTGGTCTGTTCCATGGTGACTTTTTTAATCACGAAATACCTGTAGAGCTTGAGCCTGTCCGCCGCGTAGCAGGAGACAACGGTTACCAGCAGCAGCAGAATCAGGGTCCTGAGATTGCTCCGGCCCCGCTTTCTCCTGTTGGAGCCGGCCTTGCGGTTGCGTGCGGTAGTTTCGGGCGGCAGGACAATGGACATCTTTCAGCCTCGCAGTTTTTTTTGAGTTATATGTTGGGTTTCCGCCGTCAGGTTTTCGTTCCGGGACACAGCGAGCGGTGCAAGCTCGCCCAGCTCCCGTTCGGTGAACCCCAGCAGGCGGACTTCCGGTTCCAGGCTTACTCCGAACCGCCTCTGCACTTCCGAGCGGACATGTTTGATCAGCTCCAGCACGTCCAGGCTGGTGGCTTCCCCGGTGTTTTCGATGAAGTTCGCGTGCACCGGGCTGACCCTGGCTCCCCCGATGCAGGTGCCTTTCAGGCCGGCCCGGTCGATCAGCCTGGCCGCGACCTCTCCCGGGGGGTTCTTGAAAGTCGAGCCGAAAGTGCGCCGGCGCCAGGGGTGCTTAACCTTGCGCTGGCCGTCCAGGAGCGCGGCCCGCTGATGCTGAGCTTCGGGGTCTCCACCGGCCAGGCGCAGGAAAGTCATGGCGGTTACCACTCCGGCCGCCGGGGCCAGGCTGCTGCGGTAGTCGTGTCGCAGTGCCTGCCGGGAGAAGGATTGCCAGACACCGGCGGTGTCCACCATCCAGAGCCGGTGGGCCAGGTCGCCGAGTTGTTTCAGGTGCGTGCCGGCGTTCATGGCAGCCGCTCCCCCCAGGGTGCCGGGGATACCGCTCAGCTCCTCGAAACCGGCAAACCCCGCATCGACCGCCGCAGCCACCAGCCGCGGCAGGGCCACGGCGGCACCGCAGGACAGGCGCTCCCCTGTGCGCCGCAGGCGGCGGAACCCGCGGCCGAGCCGGATGATCACTCCCGGGAACTCGCGGTCGCTGACCAGCAGGTTGCTGCCCGCTCCCAGGACAAACCAGGGCGGTTCGAGCTCCGGCATCAGCTTTTTCAAGGCCGCCAGGGTTTCCACCTGCACAAACAGGCGGGTCTTCCCGCCGGTGCCGATGGTGGTGAGCCGGGGAAGCGGCATGCTTTCGGTGAAAACCAGTCCCGGCTCACGGGCCAGGGTGCGAATGATTTTTTCCGGGGTCCGGTGCAATTTCAAATCTCTTCAAGTTTTTCCAGCAGCCTGTCGGCCACCTGGTAAATGTTCCCCGCGCCGAAAGTTACCACCAGGTCGCCGGGCTCGCTGATTTCGCATAGCAGACCGGGGAGGGTCTCCAGGTCGGTGTGGTAGATTACCCGGCGGTGGCCGAACTTGCGAGCCGCCTCGGCCACCAGCTCGCCGCTCACTCCAGGGACCGGCTTTTCGCGCGCTCCGTAGATCTCGGTGACCACCAGGATGTCGGACTGCATGAACGAGCGGCCGAACTCCTGGTGGAAGTCCCGTGTCCGCGAGTAGAGGTGCGGCTGGAAGACCGCCACGATCCTCCTGTTCCATCCCTTCTGCAGCCCGTCCAGGGTGGCGATGATCTCGGTCGGGTGGTGGGCGTAGTCGTCCACTATCATCCTGCCTGCGGCCTCTCCCTTGATCTCGGTGCGGCGGTGCACGCCGGTGAAGCGGGAGAGGGCCTCGGCGATTTTTTTATAATCGAGCTGGAGCTCCAGGCCCACGGCCACTGCGGCCAGGGCGTTCTTGATATTGTGCTCGCCCGGGACCTGCAGCAGGAGCTCGCCCAGGGGCCGGCCGCGCAGCGACAGCAGCGAGCTGGTGCTGCCGGAATCGTGGCTGGTCCGCTCGAGCTGCAGGTCGGCCTGGGCACTGCGGCCGTAGGTGAACAGCAGGCGCTCGATGCGCGGGATAATCGAGACCACGGCGCTTTCATCCAGGCAGGCCACCACGGTCCCGTAAAACGGCACCTTGTTGGCGAACTCGACAAAAGCGTCCTTGATCTGTTCCAGGTCTCCGTAGCAGTCGAGGTGCTCGCTTTCGATGTTGGTAATCACGGCGATCGAGGGGCTCAGGCGCAGGAAGCTGCGGTCGAACTCATCGGCCTCGACCACCATCAGGTCGCCCAGCCCGGACTTGGCGTGCCTTCCCAGGGCCCGCAGCCGTCCCCCGACTATCACCGTGGGGTCGCAGCCGCAATGTTCCAGCACCAGGCCGATCATCGAGGTGGTGGTGGTTTTGCCGTGTGTGCCGGCGACCGCGATGCCGTATTTCATCCGTATCAGTTCGGCCAGCATCTCGGCCCGCCGGATGACCGGGATGTGCTGAGCGCGGGCCGCGGCCACTTCCGGGTTGTCATCGCTCACCGCAGAGGAGACCACCACCACGTCCGCACCCGCCACCCGGCCGGGGTCGTGGCCGATCATCACCGAGGCGCCGAGCTCTCTCAGGCGGTCGGTGGTGGCCGTGGCAGCCAGGTCGGAGCCGGTGACCTGGTAGCCGGAGTCCAGCAGGATCTCGGCGATGCCGCACATCCCGCTGCCGCCGATGCCGACCAGGTGGATTTTCTTGAGCTTGCGGTACAGGTCGAATTTGGTCACGCTTTGCTCTCCCGGTGTGCGCGGCTGATATTGTTCAGGATACCTACGGCCCAGAAAGATATTATCAGGTTTGTCCCGCCGTAGCTGAGGAACGGCAGGGGCAGCCCGGTAGTGGGGATCATTCCGGCGACTACCGCCATGTTCAGCATGCCCGAGAAAACGATCATCATGGTCAGGCCGCTGGCCAGCAGAAACCCGTAATAATCCGGGGCGTTCCGGGCGATTTTCAGGCCCAGCCAGCCCAGATACCAGAAAGCGAGGACCACCGCGGTACACCCCAGGAACCCCAACTCTTCGCCGATGATCGCCAGGATGAAATCGGTATGGGCCGCGGGCAGGAAGAAGTATTTCTGCTTGCTGCTTCCCAGGCCCACGCCGGAGATGCCCCCGGAGCCCAGGGCGAGCTTGCTCTGGTGCGCCTGGTAGCCGGAGCCTGATTTGTCGGCATCGCCCTCGAGGAAGCTCGCCAGCCGCTCGCTGCGGTAGCCCACCTTGACCACGCAGGTATAGGTCACCAGCGGTACCAGGCAGAGTCCGAGCAGGATCAGGTGCACCGGTCGCAGTCCGCCCACGTAGCCCACCAGCAGCACCAGCAT
>JAFGTO010000508.1 GCA_016934095.1 Candidatus Glassiibacteriota bacterium | reverse complement strand
GCTCGACTCTTTCGTCCTGGTGGCGAAAAAGTTCGGTTTCCGCCTTGCTCTGGCCGGGGAGCCGGAGGACGCCGGCGGCGCACTCTGGCTCCGGGACCGTTACCTGGCAGGTATCGAGCAGGTGCACCGCCGCAAAAAAGCGGCAGGCTTCCCCAGCCCGGAAGTCCGGATCGAGGAGATCTGGTCCGGGATCATTTCCGAGCTCGAGACCCTGGGCTATAACTCGGCCGGCCGGCGGCGCAGCCTCCTGCCCTGGACTGTGGCGCTCTATTACGAGATCGCTTTCCAGCAGGCGGTCCTCTACCGGGGAGCGGCCGAGGCCTTGCTGCGGCTCAAAGAGATGGGTATCCGCCAGGGGATAGTCTCCAATGCCCAGTTCTACACCCCGGTCCTGCTGAAAATTTTCCTGGGCGAGGCCACCGGCGGAAGGGCCGGCCTGCAGGACATCTTCGAGGAGTCCCTGACGTCCTTTTCCTACCGGGTCGGCCGCGCCAAGCCGGACCCGCTGATTTTCTCCGGTGTGCTGAGTGAGCTCGACCGCCTGGGAGTGGCCAGGGAGGAAGCCGTCTATGTCGGCAACGACATGCTCAACGACATCCGGACCGCCGGCTCGCTGGGCCTGTCTACCGTGCTTTTCGCGGGCGACGGCGACTCGCTGCTGCTGCACGACGACGGCCGGAGCTCCCCGGACCTCCGCACGGATGCAGTGGCCACCGCCCACCACCAGATTCCTTTCATGCTCTCAGGCAGGGCCGCCACCGGCGGGCGCACCCTGCACCTGGGGGTCTGGCACCACCACCTGCGGCCCGGCGGCGTGTCCACCGTGATCCGCGACAGCCTCGAAGCCCTGGGAGACCACGGCGGCTACTCCGAAGTGCGGGCCGAGGTATTCACCGACACTTCCGAAAGGGGTGCGGAGGCATTAGATCCTCTGGTGCAGCCTGGCCGCGGGGGACCTCTGTTCGTGTCGGTCTTCAGTGTCCCCGGGCTGGGTTATGACGACAGCCCCGCGGCGGATCTGTCCGAGTTCAGGGCCAGGGCTGCCGGACAGCGGGACCTGCTGACCGGGTTGATCGATTTCACCGGCTGCGACAAGGACAACCCCTACGTGCTTTACGCCCACAATTCCGCCCTGGGCAAGAACCCTTACGCTTCAGGCGGCCTGCGGCTGCTCGCCGAGTGGGCGCACCGCAGCGGCCTGCCCCTGCTGATAATAAGCCAGACCCACGACTTCGCCGAATGCCACCGGCCCGACCGGGCGCGCGCCTGGCGCTCCGCCGCCCCCGGAGCCTCCGGGCAGGAGCTCGCCGAATGGGAGTTCCCCGCGGCCCCTAACGTTATCCACGCCGTCCTGACTTCCGCAGACCGCCTTCGCCTGGTCTCGACCGGCATTTCCCCGGCTCGCGCTTTCGTGCTGGCCAACTCCGTGCGCGAATGCCCCGCAGGCAAACGGAAAGCCTGCTCCGGGCTGGAAAAGCTGCTGGGAGGCAGGCCTTACCTGTTGATGGCCCAAAAAGTGATGCGCCGCAAGAACACTCTCGAGGCCCTGGTGCTGCTGGCGGCCCTCAGGAGGGCAGGGGCGGACCCGGCCCTGGTAGCGACCCTGAGCGCCGCCTCCCCTGCGGACAGGCGCTACGAAGACCTGGTGATCAAGGCGGCGGCAGCGGCCGGCTTGCCGGCGGTCATCGGTCTGCAGAGGACCCTCGGCCCGCAGGCGCCCCAGTTCGGGGAAGTGGTCGCCGGCTGCTCCGCCTTCCTCACCACCTCGGTCATGGAGGGATTCGGCCAGAGCTTCCTGGAAGGCTGGGTCGCGGGCCGGCCGGTGCTCGGCCGGAGGCTGGAGGACCCCTGTCGCGATTTCGAAGCGGCCGGGGTAAGCCTGGCGCATCTCTACCGGCACCTGCTGGTGGAAGCCCGCTGGCTCCCCGGAGGACTGGGCACCCTGAGAGAAGCCTACCGCGAAGCCCTGGAAGACCTGCGCAGGAGCCTGGGTTTTCCGCCCCTGCAACGAAAGGCTTTCGAGGAGGAGTTCGCCCGCTGCAAGACATTCCAGGGCAGCGGCGGGCCCCTGGTCGATTTTGCAGACCTCTCTGCCTCGATGCAGGCGGGAATGCTCGGCCTGATCGCAGCCGACAGCCGCGCCGGGGCGCAGGTGCTCGAGCTCAATCCCTGGATCGAATCTACGGCAACCGTCTTCTCCGGCTGCCCGGACGAGCTTGTCGGGCACAACCGGGAAGCGGTGCTGCGCTCCTACGGACCGAGGGCCAAGGCACGCCGGCTGCGCTCTCTCATCCTGGCCGGCACGGCCGCGCAAGAGCAGGCGGAAAGCCCGGCAGGGCCTCGGAGCCTCGAGGGGCTTCTCGCCGAGACTGTCTCGCTGGAGAAAACACGCCTGCTCTTTCTCGACCGCTGATAAAAACTTAAAAACGAAAATGCCTGAGAAAAAATCACCGGGAGGAAAAAATGAGCGACTTCTATCAGCACGAATCCATCGGCACTCTTCACCACCTGGGAGAGCCCTCCCTGGAGGAGCTGGAACAGAAGCTGGTCAAGAGTGCCGGCCCCCGGCCGATCGCCCTGGTCATCCCGGTGTCCCTCGAGGACTCGCGCCATAATAACTTCAGGAAAATCCTCAAAGTGGTCGCCG
>JAFGTO010000507.1 GCA_016934095.1 Candidatus Glassiibacteriota bacterium | reverse complement strand
TTGGTTCTTGTTTGCAAAAGAACAAGAAATTGAGGCTGAAGCAGTTTGATGAGCTTGTAAGTTCGCAGCCCCACTACAAACAGAAAATTATTTCGACAACCACTATAATGGTACATTTCCTCAAATATGTCTCCTGCCGCCTGTTGCTGGGCACTTTCACGGCCGTTTTAGTGGTCTACCGGGTTTTGGCCTGGGTCCACGAGGTGCTCTATGCCGGGCGCACCCTGGACGACCGCTGGCTGATCCTCTGGAGCTACCTGTCCTGCCTGGTGCTGGTCTCGCTGGCAATGAGCCTCTGGGGCCGCTTGCGTTTCAACCGGAAGCTGGCCGGGGAGCTGGACCGGATAAGGGCGCAGTACCACCCCAAGATACTGGTCAAGGCTTTCCGGCACCTGGTCGGCTACCTGGGGAGCTGCTATTTTATCAACTGGAGCCGGACCAGGCTGAGGCGCTCTTTGGCCCTGCGCTTCGGCGGAGTGCTGCTGGGGATGCGGATCGATGACGATGAGGCGCTGGCCATTTACGAGGAAGTCCTGCAGTTCGAGCCGGAGAACGAGAACTTCTACCGGTTTCTCATTTTCGCCTACAGCCGCCGGGCGCAGCTCTCCGAGCGAAGTTTCCAGTACCTGCGCCGCCGCTACCACGAGCGCCCGGATGACCGCCTGGTCGGAGTCCTCTCCCGGGAGTACACCACCCGCAAGGTGTTGAACTTCGAGAGCGAGCGGGTCCTCGAGCGCTGCACCGAGCTTTACCCCGAACACCGGCATAAAGTCCTGAAATTCGTCATCCCCCGCCTGCTGCATTTCCAGCGGATGGATGACAATGCAGTGCGCTTCTACCTTTCCGCTTTCGAGGCGGGGTGGGTTTCGGGGGCGAAAGAGCGCCTGGAGGAGATCCGTCGGCGCTACCGGGAGAAAGGGCGCAGGGATGCGCTGGCCCTGCGGGTGGAAAATGCTTTGTCCGGCCGGGAAGCGCGGCCGGTTGACAGTTCGACAGGGTCCGCAGGCGAAGCGGCCCGGCCGGTCCCGGGGCCTGCGGAGTACCGGCCCGTGGACGGGGAGGAGTTCCAGCTCACCGGCCTGGTCTACTCCGATGACGAGGAAGGGCAGTTCGGGCAGGCGAGCGGTGGGCGGCCGGAAATGAGCTGGGGCAGCCGCCTGTACGGCTTTTTCCAGCGGCTTTTCACCGGCGGCCGGTCCGCTTCGGGGAATTTCGGCAAATGGGCCAGGATAGTCTTGTTGCTGATCCTGGCGGCGGTCCTGGTCTACTTTCTCCTGCCGCTGGCGGGAATACCGGCCGTGAAGTTTTTCTGACCACGGCTTGCCGAGCCTTCAGGCACGGAAGGCTCCCGGCCTGGTCAGGCGGAGTTTTTCCCCGGCCACTGGCGCCAGAGTAACAAAGCGCCGCCTGCTGCCAGAACCAATCCCCACCAGAGGTCCAGGTGAAGGTAAGCCCCTCTCACCTGGGCTGGCGGATGGGCCATGTTGTACAGGCCGCTGCCTATTATGGTCAGCCCGTAAACCGCCAGGATGATACCCACCAGGAACCAGATACTGAGCTGTCTGCGTTCGTTGCTCATCGGTCGACACTACCAGAAAATAATGTTGAGCCAGATAAAGATGGCGAAACTGACCCAGGCCCAGAAAGCGGGTCTGCGGTACCAAGGGGAGGGCCCTTCGTGCGGGACCTCGCTCACCCCGTAGACCAGCCCCTCCAGCTCATGGACCGGTCTTGGCTTGGTAAAGAGAGTAACCGTAACTGTGACAATAAAATTGACCAGGAAAGCCCAGATGGCCTGCCACATGTTGGCCGCCATGGTGCTGGCGTGCTTGTTCATGGCCACGTAACTCGGGTCGAGCACCTCGAATTTCAGGCCCAGGAAGATACCTATCGAGGTGCTCATCCCCAGCAACAACCCCCAGAAGGCCGCCTTGCCGGTGGTCCGTTTCCAGAACATGCCCAGCAGCACGGTGGCGAACAGGGGCGCGATAAAAAAGCTGAACAGCGCCTGCATGTAATCCATGATGCTGTGGAAGTGTTTGACAATGTAGGTGGTTCCGATCGAGATCAGCACTCCCAGTACCGTGCACCAGCGGCCCATTTTCAGGTAGTGGCCGTCCGTGGCCTCTTTGCGGATCAGCGAGCGGTAGATATCGTAGGTCCAGACAGTGGCGAAAGCGCTGATATTGCCGGCCATGCCGCTCATGAACCCGGCGATCAGGGCGATCACCCCCAGGCCGATCATGCCCGGGCCGAAATACCTTTTCATCAGCAGCGGCAAGACGGCATTGTAGGTCTGGGTGGCGTTTACCCCGGGACCTTCCGGCACCAGCTGCGGCAGCACCGCGAAACCGATCAGCCCGGGCAGGATGACGATGAACGGGATGGCCATCTTGAAAAACGAGCCGAGTATCGGCGCCGTCTTGGCGCTCCTGATGTCCTTGGCGGTCAGCACCCTCTGGACCACCAGGAAGTCGGTGGTCCAGTAGCCCATGCTCAGCACGAAACACAGGCCCATCACGATGCCGAGCCAGTGCATGCCCATCGGGTTGTCGGTGGGTGAGGCCATGGTGGACCAGATATGCAGGCGGTCCAGCACCGGCCCCCCGGCCGCATACAACTGGGCCTTCTGCTGGACCATCTCGGCCAGCTTGTCAAAGCCCCCCACCTCGATCAGTCCCAGGATCGGGATCAGCAGGCACCCGGCCCAGATGAGGAAGAACTGCACGATCTCGTTGAAAATGGCCGAGGTCAGCCCTGCCGCGGTTACGTAGGCGGCCACGGTCAGGGCGGTGATCCAGATACTGGTATCGAAATCCCAGCCGAAAAAGTTTTCCAGCACCAGACCCATCGCGTACATGCTGATACCGCTGGCCAGCAGGGTCATCACCCCGAAAGTTATAGCCGAGAGGCTCCGCACTTTTTCATCGAAGCGCAGCTTCAGGTAACCCGGCACCGAGTGGGTGCGGCTGATATGGTAGAAAGGCATCATGAAGATGCCGAGGAACAGTATTGCCGGTATCGCACCGATCCAGTACCAGTGCACTGAGAGCAGGCCGTACTGGTAGGTAGCCGAGGACCAGCCCATCAGCTCCAGGGCGCCCATGTTGGCGGCGATGAACGACAGGCCGGCGATCCAGGCGGTCTGGTTCTGCCCGGCCTGGAAAAAGTCCTTTCCGCTGCGGGTGTGCTGCTTGAGGTAAAAGCCCACTCCCAGGACGAAAACAAAGTAGAACACTATGATAAACAGGTCCACGGCGTGAAGTTGGAACATAGCTGACCCTCTGCCTCCCTCGGCTGGTTATGGATATTTGGGTAGATCGTAGCTCAGGAAGATGGAACCGGCTTTTTTATAAAAGTGTCGGCCGGATGCAACCGATCAGCGCCCCTTAATACCGCTCCCAGTGGATGACTTCATCCAGTGGCCGCTTGCTCTTTCGCACCGGCAGCCCGGCAGCCGGGTAGCCGATGCTGACCAGGCAGATCAGCCTGGTTTCCGGCGGCGCGCCGACCAGGCGGACAATTTCCCCGGCATATTGTTTCTTGTCGCCGGCTACCCAGCAGGAGCCCAGCCCCAGCGCATGGGCCGCCACCAGCATGTTCTGCGTGGCCGCCGAACCATCCTCGAGGTAATACTTGGTGTCCCTGCAAAGCACCACGATGCAGACCGGGGCCTGGCTGATAAACTTGCCGTAATCGCAGACCCCGGCAAAACGCTTGCGCATGCCTTCATCGGTTACCACCACGAACTCCCAGGGCTCGACACCCCGGCCGGTGGCGGCCAGGCGGCCTGCATCCACGATCGTTTCTACCAGCTCCCGCTCGACCGGGGTATTCTCGTAGCTGCGGACACTCCTGCGGCCCCTCAAGGCTTCGAGTGCATCCATCAGGCCTCTCCTTATTAATT
>JAFGTO010000069.1 GCA_016934095.1 Candidatus Glassiibacteriota bacterium | reverse complement strand
GATCCCGAAAGCCATGCTGCGGTAATAAATCGACCCCTCCAGCCTGTTTTCACCTTTCATCGGGTAGGCTTTCAGGTTAAAGCCGGCACTGACATGCAGGTCGAAATCTCCGTGCACCCGGGCATCTTCCATGCGGGCGAAATAACCCAGCCAGTCGCCGGTGGTATCCACCTGGTTTTTCTGCTGCAGGACCCCGTCCGCCACCTCCCAGGCCGAGACCTTGTCCGTGGTCCAGCCTGCAAAATCACCGTCGCTGAAATCCTCCCACACCTCTGCGGTCTCCCTGACACACCCGCTGAAAATGATGCAGAAAGCCATTGAGCAAAAAATAAGGACATTTCTCGAAAGCATAGCCACCTCCGGTTCTTCGGTTTTTATCGGCTTAAGGTAATAGAAGAGGCTCCGGCCTGACAAGAGCAAAATCCGCCGGCCGGTTGAAAAATTCCTTGAACGGGCCGGTGATGAAGATTATACTACCTGGGCAGGTCCTTTCCGATACCAGGGCTTCTTGCAAACGTTTCCCGGGAGGTTAAAGATGTTGCTGCATAGAATGTTGCCGGTCTTCCTGCTGGTCTTTTCAGCCACGACGAACGCCTGTGCCGCCAGGCTCCCGGTAACTGCGGATGCCGGGATTTCCAACGAGCGCGGCCATTTTGACGAGAACAGCGGCGCCTCGGTCGCCGTACCTATCCGACAGAACCAGAACTGGTCGGGCTTTGAAGGCAAGGCCTGCCTGATGCGCTTCGAAACCGGGGCGGTCCGCGGCTGGACTGTCTCCGCAGCCTGGCTCAACATCTTCCTGGCCCGGGGAGACCTCTACGGGATCGGCCTCTGCACCGTGCTCGCCGACTGGGAGGAGGGCAGGGGAATTAACGGCCAGACCGGCCGCGGCGGGGCGAGCTGGCGCTGGGCCCGCGAGCCCGGGGAAGGGGAAACGCCGGGGCCGGAGCACCGGTGGTCCTGGCCGGAAAGCGGGATCTTCAGCGTGAGCTGGGCTCACCCCGACGCCCGCTACTACCATGTGACCCCCGGGATGATCGAGAGAGAGACCCTGGAGGACGGACAAATCCTGCACCTGCGGTTCCCGGTGGCTCCCGAGCTGGTAGAGGCCCTGGCCACCGGGCTGGCCTGCGGCCTGGTGCTCACCGATGACAAGGGGCAGGTGGCGGAAGGCCTGAGCCTCAAGGGCGCCGGCCGGCCATACGTGTACAACCCCTCGCAGGACATCTACATGTATACCTGTAACATCCAGGACCCCGGCCTGCGGCCTTTCCTGGAAGTGGAGGGCGAGGCGGCCGACCGTACTCCCCCCGGCGCACCCGGAGCGCTGGCCGTGGCCGGCACCGAGCCGTACGACCCCTCGGTTACAGTCTCTTTTACCGCTCCGGCGGATGACGGTGAGAGCGGCGGGGCGGTGCTGGGCTACGACGTGCGCTGCGGCCGGGAAAGCCTCGGCGAAAGCGACTGGCAAAACCTCGAGAGGGTCCCCCTCTGGGTGGTGCCGAAACCCCTCGAGCCCGGCGCGGTGCAGACCATGAGAGTCTTCACCCTTAAGCCCGGCAGCTATTTCCTGGGGGTCCGTGCGCTGGATGAGGCCGGTAACCTGGGGCCGGTCTCCCAGGTGGAGATAACCGTTCCCCGGGTGCCGGTGGCAGCTCTGCCTGCCGTACCGGCCCCGGAGAGGGGCGGCCGCTCCGCGGAAGTCGTCTTCGAAAACCTGCTCGAGGTCTGGGCCTGCCCGGACCTGTGCAAGGTGGACCCGGTCTCCGGCGGGATCCTGCTGGATGGGGAAAATTACGAACCGGCGGGCGGATACAAGCTTGAAAACCAGGTCTGGTCCTCTGCCCGGCGCACTGTCTCCCTGCAGGCCGCCCGCGGCGAGGTGGTCGCCTTCCAGCTTGTCCTGGGCCGGGCGGGCGGAAAACCCCTCAGCCGGGTCAGGGTCTCCTGCAGCAGCCTGTCCGGCAGGGCCGGCAGGATCGACTCGCGCGGGAGCGTCTCGTTCTTCCGGGTCTGGTACCTGGACGTGGTCCCTCGGGAGCGGGAGCTTACCGGCCCCTGGGAGCTGATCGTGGACAAGGGGCACCGGCCGGCCTGGCACGGGGATGCCTGCCTGCCGCTGGAGGAGCCGTACGAAACCGGGTTCAGCCTGCCCACCAGGGACAACATGGGGGATGACCAGCGCTGGCAGTCAGTGTGGGTGGACCTGGATGTGCCCGGCTCGACTGAGCCCGGCCTTTACCGGGGCAAAGTTACCGTGGCTGCACAGGAGCTCAAGACCCCAGCCGAAGTGGAGCTGGAGCTCGAGGTCCTGCCCTTGCGCCTGCCGGATGAGATAACCTGGCCTGCGGAGCTCAACGGCTACGACTCGGGCCCATCCAGGATGACCGGAGTGCGGGAGTCCGGCACAGAGCGCTTGTTTGCCGCCGAGCGCCGCCTGCACCAGTTGATCCACCTCCACCGGGCGACCATGAACGTGCTGCCTTACGGCCAGGCCGGTAACGTCCCCCGGGGCAGCGCCCCGGAGCTCGAGGGCAGCGGCAAAAACACCAGGATAGTCTCGTGGGATGATTGGGAGCACCGGTACGGCCCTTACCTGACTGGCGAGGCTTTCACCCGGGCCATGGGCTATGACGGGCTGCGGCAGGGCGTGCCGCTGACCCACATCTACCTGAGCATCCACGAGAACTGGCCCATCCCGCTCAGGGAGCACTACGCCGACTGGCGGGACGTGAAAAAGCGCCTGGAGTTCGCCGAATGGGCCAAGGCTTCCCGGCCGCTGGATGAGGCGATCAGCCAGGACTTCAAGGAAGGGTTCTCCTCGGTGGTTTGCCAGATGTTCGAGCACTTCAGGAAGAAAGGCTATACCGGGACCAGCTTCCAGGTCTACCTCAACAACAAGTACTACTACAAGACCGACTTTTTCGGCATGCGCGGCAACATCGCCGGGTCCTCTTTCTGGCTGCTGGATGAGCCGGTGGACTACGATGACTACGACGCCAACCGCTTTTTTCTCCAACTGGTAAAGGACGGCTATGAGCTGGCCGGCGCACCGGAAGTGAAGATCGACTACCGCACCGATGTCTCCCAGCCGGAGATGAGCCGCGGCCTCTGGGACGGGCTCTGCAACCTCTGGAACAGCAGCGGGCTGATCGATTTCGCCTCGACCGCCATGTTCCGCATCCGGCGCATCCCCGGAGAGAACTACTGGCGCTACGGCGGCGAAACCAGGATCTCGGGGAAGCTGATCAACTACCAGCAGAACTTCCTGGCGGTCTGGGCGATCGGGGCCTCGGGCATCCTCCCCTGCTGGAACGTTTTCGGCGGCGGCGACTGGTTCAGGCCCGGAGACCTCTCGATCATCTACACCGGCAGGGACTATGCCCGCACCGGGAAAAGCTACGAGGGCGCCTTTGCCGGGGTGAGGCTCAAGGCGATCCGCCGGGCCCAGCAGGATGTCGAGTACCTCAACCTGCTGGCCGGCAAGAAAGGCTGGACCCGGGAAAGGGTCCGCCGGGCCCTGGCCCCCTTTGCGGATGACCCCGCGGCCTACGTGCTGAAGTTCGACAACCTGGGAGCGGGCCGCCTGTTCGAGCTGCGCCGGGCTGTGGCGCAGGCTGTGATGTCGGAATAACTTATCCCCTGCCTGACCAAAAGCGCCTGCAGGCGCTTTTTTTTACATGCCTAAAGCGGCCCCCCCACGGTCAGGGTGTAGCGGTGTAGGTGTTTGCGGTGGAACTGCCTCGCCTGGTAGAGCAGGTCCCTGCCGAAGCGGTAGTCGGGCTGCCAGACAAAGCTGTAGCTCTCGCTCTTGAGTATCAGCTCGACCCGGTGCCCTTCCGGGCAATCCTGAGAGACCCTGAACCTGCTGGTGTGGTTCATCACGCTGGTCCACTCCCGCTCTTTGGACTCGGCGATATCGGCGGTGATCTCCACATAGGGGTCATCGGTATAGACTTTCGCATGGTGCCAGGTATACTTGTCCAGGGGGTCCAGCCCCTGGGGCAGGCAGACCCAGACAGTCAGCTCCTCGCCCGGGTCGGCCCTCCCGTCCCCGTTGCCCGTGCCCTCCAGGCAAGCGTGCTCGCGGACAAACCCGCCGCCCTGGTTACCGGCCTGGCGGAAGACAGGCAGGACAAGCTCGCGGCCGTCGGCCAGCCTGACCGAATCCGGGGCCTCGAGCGGCGTGGGCAGGACATCCACGTCGATGCGCTCGCTCCTGCCGTGCCAGCCCGCGTAGATCAGGTCCAGGCTCAGCCGGCAGTGCTGGAAATAACCCTCCGTGGAAACGAAGCGCTGGGTGAAACGCCCGCCCAGGTCGACCACCTGGCCGGGCAGCAGGGAATCGATAACCGCCGCGCCGCCTTCGACCCGGACAGTCGGGTACTCGCTGGACAAGGTGGCCTGGACGCCGCGGACAGTTACATCGCAGGTGTTGAGCAGGCGCAGCGGCAAGCTGAGCGCGGTGTCCGGCCGGACAATGGGGGTCTCCGCGGGAGAGAGCGGCAGGAGCACGGGCGCCCTGGCTTCCTGGTGGCTTCCGACCGAGATGTCGTGGCCCGTGCCGTCCACCACGAATGTCAGCCTCCCGTCCGGTGTCGAGGTCAGGGCATAGAAGCTCGCCCGGCCCTCCGCGTGGCTGTAGTCCATTATCCGGTAGCTCTTGCGGTTCCCGTACCAGTCCGGGGTGGTGATGCTGATTTTCTGAGCCTGCACTGCAGGCCCGTCCGGGAAATACTCCCGGGTATAGACCCGGAGATACTCCCTGGAGACATCACGCAGGCAGACAAAGCCGCTTTTCTTGCTCTCCACGGCCACCTGGTAGCCCCAGACCGTGAACCGCTCGAAGGGGTTGTCGTGATCGAATTCCCGGGGATAGGCGGTAAGGCCCACGTCTTCGAAAGCCTTCAGGTGGAAATCGAAAGTCTCGTCCAGTCCGGTGACCCAGTGGCGGTCGAACTCATCCCTGCGGTACTCGAAATCGACTTCGGGAGTGCGCGAGTAGACCTCGCGCAGCTCCTCGTGGTACTGGCTGATATAGTCCCCGGAGGCCCTGACCAGCCTGACTTTGGTATGGCCGTGGTTGAGCACGTGGTCTTTGTTCATGTAGTGGACCTTGGCCCCGGGCGGGCCCACGCTGAACTCGTGGGCGGGGTTATAGGCCGAGGCGCTGCCGACTAGCTGCGGGTAGCGGGCGCTGATGTAAAGGGACATGAAGCCCCCCATGCTGAGCCCGCAGGTGGCCCGGTGCTGCCTGTCCGCCAGGGTGCGGTAGCTGCTGTCGACATGGGCTGTCAGCTCCTCGAAGTACGGGCCGAAATCCAGCTTGCCCCGCACCTGGATATCGTAGGGGCTGCCCCCGTAAAGCCCGGAGTAGTTCTCCTCCACGTAACCGTCCCAGCGCACTACGATTACATCTTGCCCCCTCACGTAATCGATCATCGCGGGCAGGAACACCTGGCCGTTGCCGTACTGCTCGCCCATGAAGCGCCCGCTGTGCCCGTGGAAGTAGTAGATCACCGGGTAATACTTCCCGCTGGTCTCGTAGTCCCTGGGAAGAAGGATCCGGTAATGACGCCACTCGCCGAAAGTCTTGCTGTAGTGGGTGCGGTCGTAGAAATCCCTGGTGGAGGCCGCGAAAATCAGAGTGGGTAACAGCAGGGCCGTCCCGGCCAGCCTGGTGAGCTTCATCCTGACTTCTCCCGTTGTTCGAGTTGTTCATGGGTGGAGCGCAAGTGTAACGATATTAGAATCTTACCATTTTTCGCCCGGCGGGACAAGCGTTTTCCCACGGTATCGCGGGCGGCTCCGGAATCGCGGCAGCTTGATACCGGCAAGGGCGCTTTCCGCTTCCCGGGCTAAGCAGGCCGGTCTTACTCTCACTCCCGCCTGTCGAGCCGGCCCAGGTACTCGAGGACTTTCCCGGCGACCATCAGGTGCGCCTCCGGGCTGAGGTGGATCCCATCCACGGCGAACAGGCGGCGGGGGTCTCCCCGGTCGATCAGGGTACCGGTGTCGAGCCAGCCTGTGGAGAGGGAGTCCCTGATAGCGGCCAGGTGCCCGTTCATCCGGCTGAGCGCCCGGTGGTCGGCTTCCGTGAACTCAGGGATCTGCGGATATGACATCAGCACCGGGCGGCAGGAGGCTTTTTCCAGGCGGCCTGCTATCTCCGCGAGGTTCCTGCGGTATTGTCCGGGGCTTACCGACGGCTCCGGCCCGCCCCAGTGTGCACAGTCGTTGCCGCCGAACATCACGAAACAGATGTCCGGCTCCCTGGCCAGGACCTGCCGGTCGAGACGGGCCAGGCCCTCGCCCGAGTCATCCCCGCCCACCCCGGCGTTGAAAACAGTCACTGCCGGATTGACCCGGCGGAAGACCTCGGCGATAATGTTGGGGAAGTGCGCTGCCGAGGACCAGTGGCGGTTGTCCATCTGGGAATCCCCCAGGAAGCCGACTGTCATGGGCTTGAGGCCCTGCAGCCGGGGCAGCATCTCCTTGATTTCTTCCCGGCCGGTCAGTCGCCCGGTCAGGGTGTTCTCATCCTGCTGGCGGCCGAACCTGCCGCCGATGTCGTCGAGCCTGACCATGGTGATATAGAAGTCTGAAGGGCCGGTGCCGTAGCCCTGCCCGGCGGTCCTGGCGGCCGCCTCCGCTGCCAGGGCTTTCAAGCCCAGCGTGTCCTCCCTGGACAGGCCGAGATCCTGGAGGGTCGCCGGGCAGCCGGCGGCCATCAGGAAGCTCACCAGGTCCAGCCGCAGGCCCAGCTCGCGCCGGCCCTCCAGCACCACCTGGAAAGCCGCGCCGTAGCCCTCCAACAGGGCCCCGGAGAGCTCTCCGCACCCGGGCGTCCCCCGCAGGACAGAGGCCACGGCCGCAGCCGGATCGCTGTCGGTGAGCGGTGCCCTCAAGCTGCCGGAGGCCTGCAGAAAAGCCTCGACCGGCTCCCGGCAGGGCCCCTCCCCGGTCTGAACGTATCTCCTGACACATCCTGGGTCCAGAGACCTCGCGGCCAGGACCAGCAGGCTGTCCGCCGCTCTCAGTCCCTCTTCCAGAGGGCCCCCGCCGGCTTGCGCTCGCTGCTCGAGCCGGACAGTCTTCAGGCACTCGCGGGCCAGTCTCTCAGTGCGCTCCGGGCCGGCGGGCGCCGTGCTCGCCGAGACCGCCAGGACCAGCAGGGCCGGGATGAAGTACTTGCTGCTAATCATTTCTTCCTCTCCTCGACAAATATTATTGGTTGTGCCGGCCAGGCGCCGCAGGCTCCCTGCGATTTCCCGGGCAGTGAGGCATGGAGTAAAAACAGCCGAAAATAGTTTGCTTCACGGCCCGGGTTTTAAATATGCTTACCGTTGACTCCCTCAACGGGATGCCCTATTTTTCAAAACCGGGTATTTCGCAATATAAAACTCACCCGGTCCTATTGAAAGCCGCTTTGTTGACGATCTGGAGACCGTTATTACATTTGTCTCCACCTC
>JAFGTO010000506.1 GCA_016934095.1 Candidatus Glassiibacteriota bacterium | reverse complement strand
CCGGGATCTGGCTGCCCTCGATCCTGCAGGTCATCTGGTGGCGCTTCAACTCCTGGGGCTACCTGGCGAGCTGGCTGGCCAACCTGGCCCTGAGCTGGCTGGTGGTCTGGGTCTTGCCCGCCTATGGGATCATCCCGGAGCTGCCCGAGTACGAGCAGTTCTGGAGCCTGCTGCTGCTCGGGGCGCTGATCTACCTGCCGGTAACCTACCTCACCCCGCCGGATGACATGAAGCGCCTGGTCAAGTACTACGTGATGAGCCGGCCCATCGGCTGGTGGGGCCCCGTGCACCGCGAGGCCGAGCGCCTGGGCCTGCTCAAAGAGTCGGACGCCTGATCCCCATAAAGCATTAACTGTCGGAACTCTGCCGGAAAGGCGGCCCGCCGGCCGCTTTTTATCAATGTACCCGCAAATTAACCTTGCCGCACCGTGAAAAATCTTTACATTTATCCATGTCTATTAAATATACCTCAGCTTGATCGACAGGAGACCTCCCCATGGAGCTGGGAAAAGTAGTGGGCACAGTGGTGGCTACGCGCAAGGATGAAGGCCTCAAGGGCCGTAAAATCCAGGTGGTGAACCTGGTGAACTGCGACATGAGCGCCACCGGCGAATTCGTGGTGGCGGTCGATACTGTCGGTGCGGGTGTCGGCGAGGTGGTGCTGGTGGTGCGTGGCAGCTCGGCACGGGTTACCACCGGCATGAGCGCGGTTCCGGTGGATGCCTGCATCGTTGCCATTCTGGACTCTGTAGAGATACAGGGCAAGAGGGTTTTCGACAAGGCCCGCGACCTCTGAGCACCGGGCGTTCCTGCAGCAGCCTCCCCGGCCGTGCCGGTCGGCACCGCACCTTGCAGGGAACGCAGCCCCGCCCTCCCTTGACAGTCATCCTGTCCACGTTTGCTGTTTTAGCTAACATTTTCCAGGAGCTTGGGATCATGAAACTTTGCGCCGTCTCCCTGGTCGCCGCGGCTTTGGTCTTTTCATCGCTGGGAGCCGCCACCCTCGACCACCACCCCAACTGGAAGTCCGACCGCCTGCCGGACCTGTACTACGAGGTGCTGGCCCGGGCCGTGGACAGGGAAACCGGGCTGCAGGCCGCGGACGGCCGTTTCCGCTCCAGGCTGCCTGCTCCCGGGGATGATGAGAGCTCCTGGCGGGCCATCTCCATGCAGTTCATTTATGCCCCGGCCCTGCTCTACGCGAGCAGCCACCCGGCCAATCCCCTCTGCGGCGACAGTAAAGCCCTCGAGATGGCGCTCAAGGCAGGCGATTACCTGGCCACCTGCATCACGGAAAACGGAGAGGTGGTGCCGCTGATCAACGGCAAGCCCACCAACCCGCTGGATACCCACCGCACGCTCTACTGCTGGACCGAGGCTTACGGCCTGCTCAGGGACCACCTCGGCAAGCGCCGCTCCGAAATATGGCACTCCGCCCTGAAACGGGCCGGGGAGGAGCTGGTGCGCGACCTTACCCCCAGGATCGACCGGCCGCGCTATAACTCGCCGTTCCTGGGCTATTCGCCCAACCACTTCGGCCTGCGCGCCACCACCATCTGGCGCATGGGGATGGTCCTCGAAGTGCCCGGGTGGGTGAGCCTCACAACCGGGCCGGTCCGCCGCTTTACCCGCGAGGTCAAACCCGGCGGCTACTGGGCGGAGCACGATGGGCCGACCATGAACTACGATTACCTCAACACAACGGTGGCTGCGCTTAACTGGCACTATACCTCCGACCCGGCGGCCTGGGTCGCCATGCAGGCCAACACCGATTTCCACCTTCACTGGTGCACGCCGGATGGGGTAGACATCCATACCGTGGACCAGAGGAACCGCAGCCATTTCGGGGTCAGCGCCTCGTGGGGGCTTTTTACTTTCTGCCACTTCCCCGAGGGCCGGCGCTTCGCCAGGTTCAAGCTGCTGGCCGCGCTGGGCGACGGCGATGATCCGCTGGCCGCCCTGGGCCTGTCCGCCCTGGCGCGGATCGCCCAGGACCTGCACTACCACAGCGACGGCCCGGAAGCCCCGATCCCCCAGGAAGCGCACTCCTACCGCCACCTGCTCGACAGGCCGGCGGTGGTGAAAAAACAAGGTCCCTGGGTCTACTCGATCAGCGCCCTGGTCAGCCCGGAGCGCCCCCTGAGCCAGTTCTACCTCGACCGCACCGCCCCGGTCAGCCTCTGGCACTCGAGCTGCCGCCACATCATCGCCGGCGGCAACTCCAAGGGCCAGCCCGAACTGGCCACCTTCGCGGTCAGGAGGGGCGACAGCGGCTGGAGCAGCCTGCCGCTGGATGCCCTGCTCCGCGGCTCCGAGCAGGCGGACACCCTCTGCGTGGCCCACGAGGGTTTCAGCCTGAGGCTGGCTATCCACCCCGAGGGGGCCTCGGCCGCCACGGTCTGGGCCGACATGCAGGCCACCTATGACAGGTCCGGGGACAGTTGCTTCCTCAACCTGCCGCTCATCCTGCACCCCGGCCGGGAGCTGACCGCCGGTAACGGGAAAAAGTACACCCTGGGCCGCGAAAAAATCGTGCTGAAAGCTGCCGACTGCGGGGGGAAGCTCACGCACAACGGCTGGACCGTGTCCCTGCCGCCGGATGCCCGCTTTGTCTGGCCTTTCTATACCTACACCCCGTACGGCGACGTGCGGGTGCCGGAAAACCTCGGGGCCGCGGTGGGGGTGCTGAGCGTGCCGCTGGATGGGCAAGCCGATGAGACATCGGTCCGCTTCACCGTGGAATCCGCTGTCGACAGATAACTTCGCCGGGAATGCAAATGGACTCCGGGACCGTTCTCGTTCTGGCGCTGATAGTTGTCTTCGGCATGGTTTTGCCCGTTGTCCTGTTCATCCCGGCAGCGAAAAGACCTGTCAGCGAGGAAAGCCTGCTCTACCAGGACCGCTACCTGGAGGTCTATCACGACCGCCTGGTCATCTCGGGATACTATTTCGGGCCGTTCGGCAGAAAGAGCGTGCCGTTTGCGGAAGTGGAGAAGGTGGAAGCCGTCGATTTAAACTGGAAAACCGGCAAGTACAGGCTGCAGGGTACAGGAGATTTCAGGACCTGGTTCGCCCAGGACCTGAGCCGTCCCTAGAAAAAGAAGGCTTTTGTCATCACCCGCAGCAACAAGCGGCTGCGCATAGGTTTTTCAGCCGAAAATTTCGCAGGGGTTTTTTCTATCCTCCAGGAAAAAGGTCTAGTCCGGCGGGACAGCGGACATGGAGCAGAACCCTGATTCGTCTTGAACACAAAACGAGGAAACCCGGGCCGTGAAAATCTCAGAGCAGCAGATACAGAGCATTGTCGATGAAGTGGTCAGCTCGCTTTCCTCCGGGCCCGCTGCCGGAAACGGCGACAGAGCGCCGGAGCCTGCCGGCGGGGACGGTGTTTTCGACACTGTCGACCAGGCGGTGGCTGCAGCCGGCAAGGCTTTCGCGGACTTTCACAAGCTGTCGCACGAGACCCGGCGGAATATCATCCAGGCTGTCCGCGAGGTGGGGATCAGCGGGGCGCAGGACTTTGCCCGGCGCACCCTGGAAGAGACCGGCATGGGCCGTTTCGAGGACAAGGTCCAGAAACACCTGCTGGTGAGCCGCCTCACTCCAGGCCCCGAGATCATCGAGCAGAAAGCCTGGAGCGGCGATTTCGGCCTGACCGTGGATGAGCGCGCACCCTATGGCGTGATCGGGGCGGTGCTTCCCTCGACCCACCCGGTACCCACCATGATCAACAACTCGATCAGCATGGTTTCCGCAGGCAACAGCGTGGTTTTCGCCCCCCATCCCGGGGCGAAAAAGGTGAGCCGCTACGCCCTGCAGATACTAAACCGGGCCATAGTCTCGGCCGGGGGGCCGGCCAACCTGATCACCACCGTGGTCGAGCCCTCGATTGCCGCAGCCGGCGAGCTTTTCAAGCACCCGGATGTCCGCCTGCTCTGTGTTACAGGCGGGCCCGGGGTGGTGGCCGCCGCCATGAAATCCAATAAGCGGGTGATCGCCGCCGGGCCCGGCAACCCGCCGGTGGTGGTGGATGAGACCGCCGACCCGGACCACGCCGCCCGCTCGATCATCGCCGGGGCCAGTTTCGACAACAACATCATCTGCATTGCCGAAAAAGAGATCATCGTGGTGGAGAAAGCTGCCGATCACCTTATCGCCGCCCTCGAGCGGGCCGGAGCGGTCCGGCTCGACTCCAAACAGGTCGAGCGGCTGTCTGCCGAAGCGTTCCACCCTGAGGATGACGGGGCCGGGTGCAGCAGGCCGGTGCTCAACCGCAAGCTGGTCGGCAAGAACGCCAGCGTGCTGGCCGAAATCTGCGGGCTCAAGCTCGGCGATGAGGTTCGCCTGCTTTTCGGCGAGACTACCGCCGACTGCCCCTTTGTCCGCGAAGAGCAGATGATGCCGTTCATCCCCCTGCTCAGGGTGCCGGACGTGGAGGCGGCGATCGGGCTGGCCGTGGAGGTCGAGCGCGGGTTCCACCACACCGCGGTGATGCACTCGCTCAACGTGGAGAACCTCACCGCCATGGGCCGGCGCTGCAACACCACCATCTTTGTCAAGAACGGCCCTTCAAGTGCAGGGCTGGGAATCGGCGGCGAGGGGTTCCTCTCCTTCAGTATCGCCAGCCCCACCGGGGATGGGATCACTACCGCGCTCACTTTTACCCGTCAGCGCCGCTGCACCATGGTGGGGCTGCTCAACATCGTGCCCTAGCAAACTGAGAGGTTCGTCCGGATGAGAATAGCGCGGGTGATCGGCAAGGTCTGGGCCACCGCCAAGGACCCCAAGCTGGAAGGCTACCGCCTGCTGGTGATCCAGACCCTGGACAAGCGCCTCGAACCGGCGGGCCGTCCCACCGTGGCAGTGGACACGGTCTCCGCAGGGATGGACGAGCTGGTCTACTGGGTGGGAGGCGGGGAAGGCAGGTATGTGGCCAGCCGGACACACGTACCCAGCGAGTGCCTGATAGTCGGCCTGGTTGACCGGGCCAACCTGTACCGGGACCCCGGCCCACGGCGGGAGGGGAAATGATCCTAGGCCGGGTAGTGGGCAACATTGTCTCGACTATCAAGCACCCGGTTTACCAGGGCGCCAAGATCCTGCTGGTCGAGCCGGTGGGGCCGGACAACAGCCCCAGCGGCAAGCTGGTGGTAGCCCTCGACACGGTGGATGCCGGCCCGGGCGACCGGG
>JAFGTO010000505.1 GCA_016934095.1 Candidatus Glassiibacteriota bacterium | reverse complement strand
TTGTCGCAGTCGGTCAGCAGCACCAGGGCATCGAAAGCGTGGGCCATGGCCATGCTCTCCACCGCATCGGCGATCAGCTCGCGGCTGGGCAGTGAATAGCTCATTCCCCGGTGCCCCATGGCTATCCCATCGCAGATCGCCGGAACGCCGAAAATAAACGGCACCCCACCGCCGGTGTGCACTCCCTTCTCGATAAAGCGCTCCAGGTCGCGCATCGAGGTATGGCCGGGCACGATGTCGGTATAACTGGAGCAGACCCCGATGAAAGGGCTGTCCAGCTGCGCCCGGGTGATTCCCACTGCATGCAGCAGGGCGCGGTGCGGGGCCCTCTCGATGCCTTTCTTGATTACATCGCTTTTCATGGTCTCTTGCCCTTCAAGGTTAAAAGACTTCCCGTTTTCCGCCTGGACAGACTCCCGTCCTGGCCGGGCAGGCCCGGTTCCCCGTGCAGTAACGTATATCTTGCGAGATTCAAAGAATGGCTTGGGGAACGGGCCGCGGATTTTAACCGGCTACGGCGACAAGGCCGCTTCCGTTCCCTACCAAGAGGAGAATAATAATCAACAAGCTGGCGCGGATCAATACCGGGGATCTACGGGTGCTCAGTCCACGAGCCATAAAACCCGCGGCAAGGCCTATTGCAGAGATGATGAAAAGCATTGAAAACATTATCTGCTCTGTCCTTAAAAGACTGTTGAGAGATTCGAACAGATAGAGCACCCTGAAAAATTGTTTTTCAGTATAACAGGCAAAATACAGGTTTGTCAAGGAAAAGATGGGGCTGCAAGAGGAGGGGCATGAAGCCGCCCAAAACCTTGCGACTGCTTAAAAAGCATTGACCCTGCAGGGGTTTTCCCGTATATTTTTTACTTGCGCCGCATGGTCCGACCCGGTCCGGCGGCCTGAGGGCAAACGGATGGAAGAGGTAAAGTTGAGAGATGACTAAACCCAAGAGACAAAGCAGGCGGGCGGTGCTGGTTATCGAGGACGGCCGCACTTTCCAGGGCACCTCGCTCGGAGCGACCGGCGAGACTGTGGGCGAGGTGGTTTTCAATACCGGTATGACCGGCTACCAGGAGATCCTGGGCGACCCCTCCTACGACGGCCAGATCGTGGCCATGACCTACCCGCATATCGGCAATACGGGGGTCAATGCCACAGACATCGAGAGCGACAGGATCAGAGTGGCCGGTTTCGTGGTGCGTGAATGCTCCGGCCGTTACTCGAGCTGGCGAGCCACCCACAGCCTGGATGAATACCTGAAAGAACAGGGCATAGTCGGCATCGAGGGGATAGATACACGCGCGCTGACCCTGCACATTCGCGAAAAAGGGGCGAAGAAGGGCATCATCTCCACGGTGGATTTCAACTATGAATCCCTGATGAACAAGCTTTTTAAATATCCCGGGCTTGTCGGCCAGGACCTGGTCAAGAACGTAACTGTCAGGAAGAGCTACATTTTCCGGCCCGGCACCGAGCCTGAATCCCCAGCCGACTACTACACCTACACTCCCGGCAGGCCGGAGCAGGAGGCTGACACCGGGCCGGAAGGCCAGGAAAACAAGCATTATATAGTGGCGGTCGACTGCGGGATCAAGTACAACATCATGCGCATCTTTTCTTACTTCAAGTGTACCGTGATCGTGGTACCCGCCACTTACAGCTACGCCGAAATCCTGAGCCTCAACCCGGATGGAGTGTTCCTTTCCAATGGACCCGGAGACCCGCAGGGTGTCCCCTACGTGGTGCAGACAGTACGCGAGCTCCTGGAGCATCAGCCGGAGCTGCCGATCTTCGGCATTTGCCTTGGGCACCAGATCCAGGCCCTGGCCCTCGGCGGCCGGACTTACAAGCTCAAGTTCGGCCACCGCGGCGCGAACCACCCGGTAATGGACCTGGCAACCGGCAAGATCGAGATCACCACCCAGAGCCACGGTTTCGCGGTCGAGGGCTTCCAGGATGAATCCGGGACCTGGCATATCACGGACTGCGATGAGCTGGAGGTAACCCACCTCAACCTCAACGATAATACCATAGAGGGTTTCAGGCACAAGACCCGGCCGGTATTCTCGGTCCAGTACCACCCCGAGTCGAGTCCGGGGCCGCATGATAGCTGGTACCTGTTCCGCAGGTTCATCGAGCTGATCGAACAACGTAAAACCGCCGCAGTCGGCTCCACCGCCTAGCGGCTTGCTTACTACTGAAGGGGCTGGCCGACAATGTCCAACAACAGGAAATGGTTAGCAGGCGTACTGATCGTGGTATTGATCCTGGCCGCCGGCATGCTTTTCATCCTGGCGGCGGCCGCGCTGCTGCTGCGGGGCGAAGGCGTGGAGCTGGCATCGTTTTCCGACCGGGTCGGTATCATGGAGCTCAAGGGAGTGATCGAGGAGTCGGAGACATTCAACCGCCAGCTCAAGACCTTTCGCGAAGACGAGAACATCCGGGCCGTGGTGGTGCGTATCGAGAGCCCCGGCGGATCGGTGGCCCCCAGCCAGGAGATCTACCAGCAGCTTTGCCGGCTGAGAGATGAAACCGACAAGCCGGTGGTGGCTTACCTTGGGGCTATCGCGGCTTCCGGAGGCTATTACGTGGCCTGCGCGGCCGACTCGATTGTCGCCGCGCCCGGCACCCTGACCGGCTCGATCGGGGTGATCCTGGAGTTCCCCAACCTGCAGGAAGTCCTGCGCAAGGTGGGGATCGGCTTCGAGGTGGTGAAAAGCGGCGAGCACAAGGACATCGGCTCGCCCTGGCGCTCGCTGACCGAAGAGGAGCGGCGGATCCTCCAGGAAATGGTGGATGACGTCTATGGGCAGTTTGTCGAGCTGGTCAGCCGGGAGCGCGGCCTCTCGGCCGACAGCGTGCTGGCCCTGGCGGACGGGAGGGTCTTCTCCGGCCGCCAGGCGAAAAAGCTGGGCCTGGTGGACACCACCGGGGTGTTCCAGGATGCCCTGGACCTGGCCGGCAGGATGTGCGGACTCGGCGACAACCCCAAGACAGTGGCCGCGCGGAAAAGGCAGCCTGCCTGGTACGAGCGCCTGGCGGAGAGCGCATCCAGGATCAGCGAGCCATCCTCGGCCCTGGGCTCGCCCCGGTTGATGTACATTTTCCGCTGAAAAGGACAAGCACAGGGGCACAAAGGCAAAAAGGCCCTTCCACCCAGCATGTAGGGGCATGGCGTGCCATGCCCGTAAATGGGTTTTCTCGCAGCCCTGCCCGCGGACGAGGAACGCGGGGTCTGGTTACCCACCTTGCTCGTGATGTGCGTCTTTTGTCAGGTTAGCAGGCAAAATGCCTTGCCATTATTCGATTTATCTCTTTCTCAGGTAGTATTAGCGGAATACAATCACACTTTTTCCGAATATCGGGGAGGAGGCTGTTACAATGTCAATCATCAGCGATGTTGCGGCACGGGAAATACTCGACTCGCGGGGCAACCCGACCATAGAAGTCGAGGTGGTACTGGACGATGACTCTTTCGGCCGCGCGGCGGTGCCCAGCGGGGCTTCCACCGGGGAGTTCGAGGCGGTGGAGCTGCGCGACGGCGACAAGGACCGCTTCCTGGGCAAGGGAGTACGCCAGGCCGTGGAGAATGTCAACGAGAAAATAGCGCCCCAGGTCATCGGCATGGATGCCACCTACCAGGGCCGCCTCGACCAAAAGCTGATCGAGCTCGACGGTACCGAGAACAAGGGCAGCCTGGGCGCGAACGCTATCCTGGGAGTCTCGCTGGCCGTGGCCAAGGCGGCGGCCGAG
>JAFGTO010000504.1 GCA_016934095.1 Candidatus Glassiibacteriota bacterium | reverse complement strand
TCCCCTGGCCCCCAGGGTGGATCTCGAGCCTGTCCCGGCTGCGCGGCGCAAGGTGAATTTCGACCTCTACGAGCCAACCCTCACCGCAGAGGAGGCGGTGAAAGAGGCCTCGCGCTGCCTGCACTGCGGCTGCGGGGTGGGCTGCCAGATTTGCGAGAACCTCTGTATGCGCGAGGCCTGGCACGAGAAAGGAAACCGGGTGGAGGTCGACCAGGATGAGTGCGTGGCCTGCGGCATGTGTGTTTTCCGCTGCCCGAACGAGAACATCGAGATGGTCAAGGGCGAGCTGTCCCCGGCCCTGGTCAGGGACCAGCACTAGGGCAGGTGATTCGGCATCGTATCAGCCGGGATTATTCATAAAATGGGAATTTGTCAGGTTCATTGTAAGGGCGCACCCCTGTGAGCGCCCTTTGATTTGCGGTTTTACCCCCCTCCTCCTTTGCAAAAGGAGGAGGGGGATTTTTTTCTTTGCAGGCATTATCTTGAAAAATCATAAGAATATCGTACCGTATCGGGGGAGTACCCGCTTGGTGCGTTTTGTCAAGAAACCGTGTTATGTATCGTAGGGGCAAGGCATGCCTCGCCCGAAACAAGAAATGAAACCAGAAAACAGAAACAGGCGTTCCATCCGCCTGGCGGATTACGATTATGCAACGCCCGGAGCCTATCTGGTGACAATCTGCACCTGGAACCGGGAATGTCTATTCGGTGAAATCAGGGATGGAAAAATGTTCCTTAACGTATTGGGAGATATGGTCTCTCGATACTGGCAGGCAATACCCGGGCATTTCAAGAATGTCAAATTGGATGAATTCGTGGTAATGCCGTACCATATACATGGTTTGCTGATCATCGAGGATTCATCGGGCGAGGCATGCCTCGCCCCTACGAAAGGCCCTGCCCTGGGTGCTATTGTAGGTGCGTTCAAATCCTCTGTTACCAGGGTGGCGGGGAAAACCTGTGGATTTACCGGCAGGCAATTGTGGCAGCGCAACTATTACGAACACGTGGCCAGGAACGAAATGGATTTGGACGATACCAGGCGATACATAGTTGATAGTCCCGCCCGCTGGGGTTTTAACTCCTGACTCCTGTTTCTCCCCTCCCCTCAATCAATCAAATGCTCCTCCCTGATCCTGGAGAACATGGAAAAAGCCAGGATCGAGCAGCCCACCACCACCAGGGTGGCCGGGACCGACCAGTCGGCCAGGAACCCGGCCACCGGGTTGGCGAGGCAGATCGCCAGGGTGCGGAGCATCGAGGTGGTCGAGAGCACGGTGGCCCGCTTGTCCGAGGGGATGTACTTGTTCATGTAGCTGGTGAACAGGGGCTCGCGCGACAGGCCGAACCCGGCGCAGAGCACGATCGCCGCCACCACCAGCACGGTGCTGCGGACCAGCCCCAGCAGGATGAAAAGCACCCCCGGTACCACCGCTCCCAGCAGCAGGAGCCGCCTTTTCCTGCCCAAAAGCCTCTCCAGCCAGAGGAAGTTGGCGATCACGGCGATCTGGGCCAGGCACATCATGGAATGCACCATGCCGAACCAGACTATGTCGATGCCCACGGAGGCGAGCAGTGGCTGGTAAAACCAGAGGATCAGGTAGGAGAAAGTCGCCACCACCACCATGTCCAGGGCCAGCACCATCAGCACCCGGTTCCTGAAGAAATACTCTACCCCCTCGGAGAGGATTTTCCGGTAGGGCCGGGCTTTGGCCCGGCGGAAAGACTCCGGCTCCCGCAGGGTAGCGGCGATCAGCCCGCAGAGCCCCATCGGCACGGCGGTCAGCAGCATCGGCGCCCTGAGACCCAGGAACTTGGCGATGACACTCCCGCTGGCTGCGCCCAGGATTATCCCGGCCAGCTTGAAAGATTCCAGCCTCGAATAGGTCTTCTTGGATTCCCGGGTGCGGCCCAGCTCTTTCAGGGTATCGTAGACCAGGGCCTCATCCGCGCCCGAGAACAAGGTGAAAGACACGGCGAAAACGGCCTCTGCCAGCAGGAATACCCCGTAATGGGGATAGCTGGCATAGATCAGTGCACCCAGCACCCCCACGCAGGACCCGATGGTCATCGAGATTTTTCTTCCCAGGAAATCGGCGACCGTGCCGGTGGGTATCTCCAGCAGGAAGACACAGAACATGAACCAGGCCTGCAGGAAGAGGATCTGGGCGAACCTCAAGCCCCCCCACGCGGTGTAGAACGGCACCAGCACCGCCGCGAAGAAATGGGTCCAGGAAAGCATCCGGACCAGGTACATTTTACGGATATTGGACTGCATCGGCCCTTTTTCCATCCCGCTGATCCATCCTGAGCGCAGCAAGCTAAGACTGTTATTCCGCGAGAATGTGTCTGCGCTTTCCAGCCTCTCTGTCGGAATGGCATCTTGCCGGATAAAGCCGGCATTGAACACCGAGAGCACGCGGGAAAGCATGAATGATATACCAAGAGTGGTTTGCGGGCAAACAGTTTTTTCCCGGGGCTGAAAAAACCGGGATCCCATTGTTTTTTGGCTTAACAAATGGTATGATAAAACGCTAAAAGAATAGGGGCGAGCCCCTGCTGCAACGATATTAAACCCGTTTGCTGCTTACCATAAATAGCGGGAGAGTAACCCATGCCCAGATTCAGATTACCGCGCGCGGATATTCTTTACCTTGACCGCAAGCCGTTTGACGAGGTGGATTTCGAGATGCCGGTGGAAGTGGCCGGGGTAAAGTTCCGCAACCCGTTCTTCGTTTCCAGCGGGCCCACCACCATGCTGCTCTCGCAGCTTAAAAGGGCCGCCGCCTGCGGCTGGGCCGGTGCCAGTGTCAAGCTCACTTTCGATCCGCCGCCTTATATCAACCGCCGCCCGCGCTATGGCTGGGACCCCACCGGCCACCTGCTCTATTTCACCGCGGAAAAGAGGATGAACCTGGATGAGGCCCTACGGCTGATCGAGCAGGCCCGCAGGGAGATAGACAATTTCGTGCTGTTCTCGAATTTCACTTACAGCGAGGCGGATATCGAGGGCTGGGTCAACATGGCCAAAAAGTTCGAGGAGGCTGGGGCGCATATCAACGAGCTGAACATGTGCTGCCCCAACATGAGTTTCAATGTGGAACTGGCCAAAGACCCGACCCAGGCGCAACGCCATACCGGGGCCAGCCAGGGTCAGAACCCGGAGTCTCTTCAGCAGATAATCAGGGCCATCAAAGAGGAGACCTCGGTCCCGCTGTGTGTCAAGCTTACACCCGAGGGGAACCGGCAGCACCTGATCGCCAAGATCTGTTACGAGGCTGGTGCCGACATGGTCTGCGGGGTAGGCAACCGCCTGGCTCTGGCCTCCATGCGCACCGACAAGCCCGGCAAAAGCGATATCTACCTTCAGGAAGAACAGGGCATGTACTGCATGAACAGCCAGTGGCTCAAGCCCCTGGCCCTGCGCGATGTCTACATGATGCGCCACACTGTCGGCCCGGAGCCGGTGATTTTGGGCACCGGCGGGGTCACTGTCTGGAGCGATGCGGTGGAGATGATGATGGCAGGGGCGGACCTGGTGGGAGCCTGCGCGGCGACTATCCTTTACGGGTTCGGTTTCTTCCCCGGGTTTTTCCGCGGGTTCCGTAAATATATGGAAGATAATAAAATCCTCAGTCCGGGAAACATTCGGGACAAGGTTGTCAAGGAAGTTACCACCGCCCCGGAGTTGACTCTGTACGAGGGTTACGCCCGGCTAAAGGACAAATATCTGGTGGCCCCCTGCGATTACGCCTGCCCGTTCCACGTTCCGGCCCAGGCCTATGTGCGCTTGGTGGCCCAGGAAAGGTTCAGGGAAGCCTATGAGCAGATCACCAGCAAGAACCCGTTGCAGTATGTCTGCGGCTATGTCTGCAACTTCCCCTGCGAGACTGCGTGCAGCCGCGGGGTGAAAGATGAGCCGATCCGCATCCGGGCGATCAAGCGTTTCGTGATGGACCTGGCCCAGCGCGAAGGCTGGAAGCCGAAAGTGGAAAAGGCCGAACCTCACGGTATCAAGGTGGCGGTAATCGGCTCCGGCCCCTCCGGGCTGACTGCGGCCCATGAGCTGGCTCGCGCGGGCTATGAGGTCACCGTGTTCGAGCGTGAGAAAATGATCGGCGGCATGCTCCGTTACGGTATCCCGGAGTTCAGGCTCCCGCGCAAGATAGTGGATCTGGAGATCAAGGCGCTGAAGAATCTGGGAATCAAGTTCATTGCCGGCAAAGCACTGGGGAAAGATTTTTCGATGGATGACCTGAGGAAGGGATTCAAGGGTATCTGCCTGGCATTCGGCAC
>JAFGTO010000503.1 GCA_016934095.1 Candidatus Glassiibacteriota bacterium | reverse complement strand
CTCGGAAGCTATGGAAAAGAGTTTTGCATCTGCTGAAGTACTTGAGTTTTATAAGGAGCTGCCTTTTAACTACAGAGGTTCGGCCAAAGAACATGCTGCTGCAGTGCGCAGGACAAAAGTTGCACAGGCTTACCCGGTGCTGGCTCCCTTACTCGGGAAAGAAACCAGGGTCCTCGATGTCGGCTGTGGAGTCGGATGGTTGGTAAATGCCATCGCCTATCGTCATAAATGCCGTGGTACCGGGATCGATTTCAACCCTAAAGTGATCCAAAGAGCAAAAGAGTTTGCAGCCATCCTGCATCTCGACACGGAATTCATCTTCGAGGACCTTTTTCGCTATACACCTGCCGAGCCTTTTGACCTGGTGGTATCGATCGGGGTCCTTCACCACACGAAGAATGCATCGGCGGGGCTGCGCCATCTCAGCCGGAAATGTGTCAAGCCGGGTGGACACCTTTTTGTGGGACTTTACCATGAATACGGCAGAAAACCTTTTCTGGAACATTTTAAAGAGCTGAAAGAAAACGGCCTTACCGAAGAGGAGCTGTTCCGGGAATATCAAAGACTGCACTCAAGTCTCAGCAGTGAATATCACGCTTATTCCTGGTTCCGCGACCAGGTCCTCCATCCCCTTGAGACACGGCACACATTGGCCGGGCTCATGCCGGTTTTCCGTGAAGAGGGGATGGAGCTCATTTCTACCTCGATCAACAGGTTCTCTCCATACACTGACCTGGATGGGCTTTTTGAGCTGGAAAGAAGTCTCGAGCAGGAAGGAATCAGGGCGATCGATCAAGGCAGGTATTATCCGGGATTTTTCGTGGTGCTGACCAGAAAGTACGAGTCGTAGATTTTTTCTAGTATGGTGAAATGAAACTCCGCCGGGATCCTTTACCGCGAACAGGGAGAAAATCAGATGATGTCTTTGATTATTGCCGGAGCCATAGCAGCGGGAGTTGGTATCTGTGTTTTGGTGATCGCAGCTAAATCCAAAAAAAAAGAGAAAGGCGCTCCTCCCGAAGATATTTATCCTCTTTGGTAGCGAAAGCACTTTGACCACGACAGGCTCGCATACCTTTACTTATCGATAAGTTCCTCTAAGGTCGCCGGTGTTGTAACTCGATCAAGCTAGGAGTGTGAATGTACGTCAATGTTCTGTTCGGTTTACTGCTTATAGAGATTATCTCCCGTTTATGGCTCAGGTTCATCGCCGATCCGGAGAGGCACCGGCAATTCGCGCTCTACAAAGATGTTAAAAACGTGTTGTACAGCTCCCACCCTTATCTGAGTTATTATTTGACGCCGGACTACCGGGACAGCCTTACCTCGCATAACAGTCTGGGTTATCGCGGCAAGGAGATAGAGTCTGTCAAGGCCGCCGGGGTTTACCGTATCGCACTTCTGGGCGGCTCCACCACCTACGACACGTCTATCAAGGACAATGATAAGACATTTGCGGCGCAATTGGAAAAAATACTCAGGGACAAGTATGGATACGCCAGGCTGGAAGTCATCAACGCGGGCGTTGGAGCCTATACCTCGTGGGAATCCCTGGTAAATCTGGAATTCAGGGTCCTTGACCTGGATCCCGACCTGGTCGTGGTTTACCATGCCATGAATGATGTAAAGACCAGGCTGGTCGCCCCATCCGCTTACAGGTCCGACAACAGCGGCTACCGTAAGAATTGGGAGGACCCGGGTATCAGGCTCTGGGAATACAGTTGTTTCCTGAGGATCTTGAGCAGGATGGCTAGGATTACCCGTCAGGTGAACGCCAATGACTTTACCAGGGTCCCTGCCAGTATCTGGGTACACAATTGCGCCGACCCGATGGGGCATTTAAGAGACAATCCTCCCAAGTATTTTATCCGTAACCTGCAAAACATGGTAGCTGTTTCCAGGGAGAACCGCGCACAGATCATGTTTTCGACTTTCGCTTATAACAAGGTCAAAAAAACTTACGGCGATAAAACGGAGATCTACTATCAGGGGGTGGATGAGCACAATGAAGTCCTGCGACGGTTTGCAGCCGATCACCATGTCGCCTTGCTGGATTTTGCCGCAGTAATGCCCGGGGACGAGAAATATTACACCGACATGTGCCACCTCAATGAGAGCGGCTGCCTGGAAAAAGCGGAAATCTTCGCTGCTTACATAGAGGATAATTTCCTGAATAAAGGAAGCTGAGTTTTAATCATAGCTCGAATAAAAGGCACATTCTTTAACGATCCCGGAGGGCCGGATAACTTGAGTGGCTAAAGAAATATTTATAGTCAACAGGCGAAATACCGCTCTGGCGGTCTGGCTCTGGCAGAAACGTGATAAGCTGTTGCAAGCAAAACCTTCAGGATCCGCGGTCAATAAGAGTATATTAAAGATGGAAATGTTTAGTGGGTAAAAAGGTCAAAGAGTATCCCGAAAAACTGGTGCAAAGGGTAAACGAGCTTTACCACGACCTGTTCAGCGAGCGGTACCATTTCGCTCACCCCGAGATCTTCGAGCACGACAAGGATAAATGGTTGAATTTCGCCAGGCGTTTCATCGTCTCAGACACTCCGTTAACGCTGGTAGACGTAGGTACGGGCACCGGTTTTGTCCCATTGACAATTGCCCGGTTTTTAAAAGAAGAAGACTTGTTCATCTGCTCCGATATTTCCGGTGATATCCTCGAGGTCGCCAGGGGGAACCTCGCCCAGGAGCGGTTTCGTTGCCGATTCGATTTTGTCAAGTTAACCGGCCGGGTACCTTTTAAACTCCCTTTCGAGGAAGGTGTTGCAGATGTCATGACCCTCAATTCCGTCCTCCACCACGTCAAGGATACGCAGGTTTTCCTGGGCGAGCTCGACCGGGTCTTAAAGGCTGACGGGCTGGTGTTGATCGGCCACGAGCCAAACGGGTATTTCCGCACCAACAAGCTGTTTTCAGGTATTTCATACTTGATAAATCCACGCCTGGCGGTGGATGCCCTGGCTGCCAGGTTCCGGCTGGTGGGCAGGCTTAAAAATGCCGTACGCAGTCTCCTTCCCGGGAGCAGGCCGGATTTTGCCCATCACCTCGGTCTGACAGACAGGCTGAATGAAACACTGTTGGCTGAAAAGTTGATCGAGACTCCGCTGTTGCCTGAAGAGGTAAAGGAGATAACAGACATCAGGGCAAGGGAAGGTTTCAAGCCCGACAGGCTTCTTCCCGGGTTTGACTTGCTGTCCCTGGAGACTTGCCATCACCTGTTCCTGCCTTACGATCCGCGGAAAAACCGGATCCTCGCCGGCTGTGAAAAATTCCTCAAGCGGGCATTCCCGGGGAGCGGAGCATTTTTTTTCGCGGTATATAGAAAGGCAAAGAGTTGAAAGTCAAAATCGCACAGTCAGTGGATGAAAAAGCCTGGGATGCGCTGGTAGCGGAGGCTTCCGGGGGCCATTTCTTCCAGAGCGCCGCCTGGGCCGCGCTCCAGAGAGAGTATTTCGGCGTGAAGAACTATTTTTTCACGGTCGAGGACCCCTCCGTCTCGAAGCCCCTGGCCCTGATGCGCGCGGACCGGGAATCACCGCTCAACCGTTGGCTTTTCGAGAAACCCCTGAGCTCGGCCACCGTGCCCCTGGCCGACCGACTGAGCGCAGAGGTGAGCGTGAAATACGGGCCGCTGTACCTGGGATCCCCGGGACGGCAGGATAAAGCCCGGATGTTTTCCCTGCTTCTCGACTCACTGGAGAGCCACTGCCGCAGCCAGGGAGTCGTCTCGCTCAAGGGGGCTTTCGGCAGTATCTACGGAGCGGAAGAAGAGGATCACGACCAGTCGGAGATAAAAGAGACTCTACAGGCCGGGGGATACCGGGCGACAAAGGCGGCCACTTTCCTGGTGGACCTCAGGCCGGATGAGGACACGCTTTGGAGGAACCTCAAGCAGTCGGCCCGCAAAGCGGTCCGGCATGGGCGCGAGCAGGGAATAACGGTCG
>JAFGTO010000502.1 GCA_016934095.1 Candidatus Glassiibacteriota bacterium | reverse complement strand
TTGCCTTCCTCTCGCCGGTCGGTTTATCCGAATACCAGTGCCAAAGCAAAAAGGCTGCCAGCCCGCGCCCACCGGCGTTTTAAAATGAACAAAACAAAGTCACTATGAATTACCCGGGATAGGAAGGACTTAGGCATGAAAACGAAAAGGCTTTTCTTTCAGGCTTTGCTGTTATTGCTGGCCGCCGTTTGGATCCCGGCCCGGCCGGTTGCGGCGCAGGAGGAAGCTGCAGCCCCGGACAGATGGGAGGAGTCGATCCGGCAGTTTGAGGCCCGGGACAGCGTGAGTTTCCCGGAACCCGGAGTAATTGTCTTTATCGGCAGCAGCAGCATCCGGGGATGGCACTCCCTGGCCGAGGATTTCAGCCCCCTGAAAGTGATCAACCGGGGCTTCGGCGGCTCGCAGACTTCCGATGCACTCTACTACGCCGACCGGATAGTCATTCCCTACAAGCCGGGACGGATAGTGCTCTACGAGGGCGACAATGATATCGCCGCCGGGAAAACGCCGGAGACTGTGGCCGCCGACTTCCGCAAGTTCGTCGCAAAAATCCACCGGGCGCTTCCCGGCACCCCGGTTTATTTCATCTCGGTCAAACCCAGCCTCAGCCGCTGGTCCCTGTGGGAGAAAATGAAAGAAGCCAACCGGCTGGTGGCCGGTTTCTGCGAAAACAACCAGGCGGTGGAGTACATCGACGTGGCAACTCCGATGCTCGGGCAGGACAGCATGCCCAGGCAGGAGCTTTTCTAGGAGGACGGGCTGCATTTGAACCCTGAAGGCTACCGGCTGTGGACTTCACTGGTCAAGCCCCGTCTGCTCGGGCCGGGCCCTGCGGATGAGAGCCGCTGATTTTCCCGCTGGCAGACGAAAGGGTATTATACGGGGGAGAAATCTGATCTGAAAGATTACGACAGATCCGTCTTTTTTCCCTTCATGACCTTGTCCAGTACCTCGTTCAGCTTTTCCAGGTTGTAAGGCTTGGCAGCAATGCCGCTGAACCCGTACTTCTCGTAATCGGCCATCACCGGGTCGTTGGAATACCCGCTCGAGACGATTGCCTTGACCCCGGAGTCCAGCTCGAGCAAGTGCCTCATAGTTTCCCTGCCGCCCATTTCCCCCGGCACTGTCAGGTCCAGGATTACTGCATCAAAAGGCTCACCGGATTTTCGGGCCTTTTTATACAGTTGCAAAGCCTCATGCCCGTTCGCCGCTGTTTCCACTGTATAGCCGAAATGTTTCAACATCTCCGCAGCCACTTTTCTTACCGGTGCTTCGTCATCCATTACCAGGATCCTGCCCTTGCTGGAAGAAATTATCTTTTCCACCGGCACTTCAGCAGGCACTTCCCTCCCGGAGGCGGGAAGATAGATCTGGAACCTGGTACCGGCCCCCGGCCTGGATTCCACCTCGATGTGCCCGTCGTGCCTCTTGACTATCGAATAGGCGGTAGCCAGCCCCAGCCCGCTCCCCTTCTTCTTGGTGCTGAAATACGGGTCGAAGACCCTGGGCAGGTTTTCCTCGTTAATGCCGGTACCCCGGTCTATGACGCTTATTTTTACGTAGCGGCCCTGGTTCAGGGCTGTCTTGCTATCCGGGCCGACAACAACGTTCTCCGCGTCGATCCTGATCATCCCCCCCTGCGGCATGGCCTGGTCGGCATTGATTACCAGGTTGTTGATAACCTGGCTGAACTGCCCCTGGTCGACATCCGCGGACCAGAGGTCTTTGGGAATGGAGAACCTGCATTTCACGTTCGAGCCCCGCAGGGAGAAGCGGGCGGAATCTTTGATAACCTCCGCCAGCGAGGTTGTCTTCTTGACCGGCGCTCCCCCCCTGGAGAAGGTGAGGAGCTGACGGGTCAGGTCCTGGGCCCTGTGGCCGGCTTTCTCCGCTTCCTGCAGTCTTTGAGCGGTCTCTTTGTCCGCGGAGAGCTTCGCCAACGCAATATTACCCAGGACCGCGGTCAGGATGTTGTTGAAATCGTGAGCGATCCCTCCGGCGAGGATGCCGATCGATTCCAGCTTCTCGGTCTTTCCCCGCTCTTCCTCCAGCAGCCTCAGCTCAGTGATATCTACCGCGATCCCCAGCAGGCAGTGCGGGTTGTCCCCCAGGGCAAGGGGAACTTTGATGGTCTGGAACCACTTGACTGTACCGTCCGGCAGGGTATAAGGCTCCTCGATACTATAGTTAGGCTGTTCCTGATCGATGACCCGCCGGTCATCCTCGATGAACTTCCTGACTTCTTCAGCCCGCCCGAATGACAGGCTGGCAAAATCCAGGTCGCTTTTGCCGACTATCTCTTCAGCCGTAGTCCCGTGTATTTCGGCCATCTGTTTATTTGCCATGATATAGCGGCCGTCTCTGTCCTTTACAAAAATAAGATTTGGAGAGGCATCGATCACCCGTCGCATCAGGTCCTCGCTGTCTCGCAACGCTTCCTCGGCTTTTTTGCGGTCCGTTATATCCGCGATGTTGACGATAACCCCTTTCATTGGATCGGCAGGATCGAGGATATTCACTTTCACGAATCCAACGAATTCGGCACCATTGTCATGTCTCCGGAGTCTGGCGTCCGTTTCCACTGTTTTCCCATGCGCTGCCTGGTAGACCAGCTCCCCGATTCTCCTGTACTCTTCTTCATCTGTGTATAGTATGCGGGTCTTTTTACCGATGACTTCTTCTTCACTCGAAAAACCGAAAAGCTTTATCATCGCATCGTTGGCCCAGATGATCTTTCTGTCCCTGGCGTAAGCAATCCCTACGGATGAAGCAGTGAGTATGTTATCAAGCAAAATGCTGTAATCCTTGAGCTCTTCCTCGGCCTTTTTGCGCTCCGAGATGTCCCGTATTATTCCGCACATCACCCAGCGGTTCCGCCAATTGAACACTCCTGTGGAGATCTCTACCGGGAATACGGTCCCATCCTTTTTCTTGTGGTAGCGCAGGGGGACTTTGTAGTTATTGATATCCCTTGACTGTTCGATGGATTCCAGTGAAATTTCCGGCTCTGCCGAGATGTCCGCGACGGTCAGCTTAAGGAACTCTTCCCTGCTGTAGCCGTAAAGCTTGACCGCGGCTTCGTTGACATCCAGGTACTTTTTTGAGTCCAGCTCAAAAACCATGATGGCATCAGGCTCCGTGGAAAACACTTTTCTGTATTTTTCCTCGCTCTCTTGGAGAGCCGCCTCCATCCGCTTCTGCTCCTGCTCGATTTCCAGGCCCCTCAGGGCGAAAGCGATGTCTCCGGCTATTTCCCTGAACAGGGTTTGTTCCTCTTTGTCTTCGGAAAGCCCGGCAGGCAAATTGATGGTTATCACTCCGAAAACCTTGCGGTCATTTTCCAGCCTGGTACACAGCGAGCCGCTTTCCCGGTAAAGGCTTGACATCGGACAATCCCGGCAGGTTTTACTTTTACTGCCGCCTTTTACCAGGCCCTTTCGCCTCAGCGCTTTCCTGGCGCACCCGGGCGGCCGCTCGCCGCGCCTGAAAACCCCGGTCGCGGGAGTGAATTCCATGTCCAGTCCGGCCCCGAATACCTGCTGCAGCAGGCCGGATTCATCGGTCAGGGCTATCCAGGCGGCGTTACAGCCCCTGTTTTCGACCAGGTTTTCACAGGCACCCTGCAGCAGCCTGTCCCGGTCTTTTTCCACGGTGATAAGCTGGTTGACGTTCCGGATGGCCAGCAGCAGTGAATTAAGATGCTTGATCTTCTCCTCGGCCCTCTTGCGCTCGGTGATATCGATGACTGCACCCTCGATATAGCCTTGTTCAGGGTAGATCTTGGCGGAGAGCTCTTCCCAGAAAACCGTGCCGTCCTTATGCTTGTACTGCATTTGGAAATTATGGACACTGCCTTTTTTCTTCAGCTCGGCAAGCAGCCTCTTCCTGTCGTGCGGGTCCGGGTAATGATCCACGGCCTTGAATTCCGCCAGGAATTCATCCCGGGAAGAGTACCCGAACATACCGGCGGCCACGTCATTTGCCGCCAAAGCCTTGCCGTCCTTGATCGAGGTCCTGTACATGGCCACCAGGGCGTTATTGTACAGGGCCCTGTATTTCTCCTCGCTCCGGCGCAGGGCTTCTTCCATCTCCATGCGCCTGGTGATGTCCAGCACGATGCCCTGGTAATGGGTGATCCTGCCTTTATTGTCAGTACGGATATATGTCCTGTCATCCAGCCATTTCACTTCGCCCTGCCTGGTAACGATGCGGTACGGCTCGTGGGTGAACCGCTTGCTTCTTTTCTCCTTGCTGTAACGGACCACCTCGGCAGCCACCCTGTCCAGGTCGTCCGGGTGGACCGTCTGCGCATAACTGATCCGGCCGGAAATAAAATCCTCGGCCGCATAGCCAAAAAGCTCTTCCACGTTTTCCGAGACAAACTCCACAGGCCAGCCCTCTTCGTTCCTCCAGAGGAAAGCTACCGCCGGGCTACTGTCGATTATCTCGTAAGCCTCCTTAAGCTGTTGTTCAGCCTTCTCCCGCTCTTTTTGCAACTCCAGGTTATTTAAGGCGAAAGAAATGTCGCCGGCCATTTCTTTGAAGAGGGCCTGCTCCTCCTGGTCGGCTGCAAGGTCTGAAGACAGGACCAGGGTGATCACTCCGAACACCCTGTCTGTGTGTTCCAGCCTCAGGCTCAGTGCACTGCTGCCCTGGTGAATCTCCGAGAACTCACAATCCAGACAGTTTCCGGCAGAGCTTTCGGAAATGACCAAACCGGATTGCAGTAAGGCTTTGCGGGCGCACTTGGGCAGTTTTTTCCCCTGCCCGGACAGCTTCGGTACCTTCGATGATTTCCTACTCGGTCCGGCCCGGAAAGCCTGGAGACACTTGCCGCTCCGGTCGGTCAGGGCTATCCAGGCAACATTGCAGCCCCTGTGCTCGACCAGGTTTTCACAGGCGCCCTGAAGCAGCCTGTCGCGGTCTTTTTCCACCGTGATAAGCTGGTTGACGTTGCGGATAGCCATCAGCATCCTGTTCAGGTGGCCGATCTTCTCCTGGGCCTGTTTGCGCTCGGTAATGTCCTCTCCGGAGCTGAGTGCTCCGACGATATTTCCTTGATCATCTTTGAGAATAGTATTGTGCCAGGCAATAATTCTTTGTTCACCGCTGCAAGTCAGAACGGAGTTTTCATGATATTCGAAAGGACTGATTTGTGCCGAGACCAGTTTGTTGAATACCTTTTTTACTTCTTTCCTGTTTTCCGGGGGGAGGAAGTCGTCGAACCAGTTCTTGCCGATAACCTCTTCCTCCTTATATCCCAGGATCTCACAGCCTTTCTTATTGATCAGAGATACTTTCTGGTCCGTGCCGATGACCAGGAGCATGGCCCCTGCGACATCGAGGTAGTTCTGCGCCCTGTCTCTCTGCTCCTTGAGCGCCTCCTCGGCCCGCTTGCGCTCGGTGATATCACGGACTACCGCCAGCAGGCGCTTCCTGCCGCCGATCACCGCCAGTTTCAGGTTCACCTCTACCCAGGCCAGTCTGCCGTCTTTCTTTTTAGCCTGCCACTCGAAAATCTGCGGCTCTCCCCTGGCGGCTTTCCTGATCAGGCGCAAGGCATCCCGGCTCGTATACGGCGGGACACCGGAGCTTATCATGTCTACGTCGTTCCCCCTGATTTCATCCTTGGAGTAACCGTACATCTCGCAGGCCCTCCGGTTGACATCCAGGACTGCTCCGGTCTCGTAATCGTGTATCAGGATAGCATCGTTGGCCGAATCGAAGACCGAGCGGTAATTCGCCTCGCTCTCGGTCAGGGCTTTCTCGGCCAATCTGCGCTCGGTGATGTCGCGAGCGGAGGTAATTCTGACCTTTCGCCCTTGCAGGTACTTCGTTTTACCGCGCAGCTCCAAAGGGAAAGTGGCCCCGTCTTTCCTTACCCCGATTATCTCATAGGGCCCTTCATATCCCTTTGAGATATTTTCTTTTAATAAATCATGGTAGTCGGGGTGTATGAACTCGAACCCACGACTGCCGATTAATTCATGCACCTGGCAGCCGAACATATCGGCCAGGGCCTGGTTGGCATATGTAGCTGCACCTTCTTCAACTATACTTATACCTTCAAAAGACAGCTCGGACAACAGTTGAAACCGTCTCTTGCTCTCGAGCAGGGTTTCCGCGGTCTTTTTCTGCTCGACCAGTTCTTTTTCGAGCTTCTTTACCCTCTGTTCCAGCTCCCGGTATGTCGGTTTTCTTTCAGGCATCGGCATAGCTCCGGAGTGATCTGCTGATGGAAACCTTGAAGCCCCGGCCCGCTGCAGGCATCCTGTGGTTCCCTTGCCTTGCAACCCAACCGGCCGGCAAGAGTTCTCTTTTGAGAATAAATTGTCAACATTCAAATCATATCATAATAAATAAAAAGAATCAATTTTTGATATGCAAAATTCACCGCCGGATCCCGTGATATCTTAGAGAGTTTAGTGTTTTTACGGATTTTCTTTTTTTACAGATGCCATTTCCCAGGAAAAATTTCCCAGGGCGATTTTCCGCAGTCATTCTCCCTGCACAAATTTTTCTTCTCCTCGTTTCTTCCAGAGCAAACTGCCTTGCCAGGGTGGGAAAAATCCGGGTGATGGCACGAAGCTTGCAAATCCAAATCTCCAGCGGGGCTATGGGATGTCCGCAGAGAATAACGCTTTGATCTTTTTACTTTTCACTCAACAGGACAGGTGGGAACCATCCATGGCTACAGCGACAACTGTCAATCAGGACCAGAAAATCCGGGTGATCGACTGCCGGAACGGTTTTATTCTTCCCTATCTGGAGGAAGTGCGCAGGCTTTTCAGCATGATAGGAGTCCGCTACTCGGGGTTCGGCAACTACGAGACCAACGGTTTCGTGTTTGCCAGGACAGGCGGGATCACTTGCGAGTTTATCGATGATTACAGGGGAAAGACCGGATATAGCGGCTCAACCGATAATAACTGCTTCACCTGTTTCCGCTCCCTCAAAGAATTCCGGCGCGAATTCCCTCAGGTAGATATCAAGATACTTGACATGGCCTGATATCTTCCTCTGACAGGCGGTCCGCACCGTCGCCGGAAAAAAGTACATACCGGTGTGCTGATTGTCTTTTGCATGCAGCGCTGCGGTCAGATGGCGTACCACTACTCCCGGAGCAAATTTCCGCCCGGTGTCTCGGGTCCTGTTCCACGGTTACCGGATGTTTGACAATGACCTTGGGAGGATCTTTCCGCAGCCGCCGGCGATCCTGCCGGCATTATTTTCTGCAGTGGTAGACGAAGGCGGGCGGTATGTTCAGCAGGGCCACGGATGACTGCTCCACCCTGGCGAAATCCTGGTAGAGCCTGTTTTTAAACCTTTTTGCGGATGGCAGCAGCGTTCCGTGCAGATACGCATAGGTGGCGAATTCCCCGCCGTCTGCCAGGACATCCAGGGTATTCCTCATGATCTCGTTTTGCTTTTGATTGGAGAAGAAAGCCCAGGGAAGCCCGCTGATTATTATATCAGCGTATCTCTTATTGTGTTTCTCCAGGTATTTGCGGATATTTACCACCGAATCCCGGTAAACAGACACTCCGGGTACGTTTCTCCTGATACTCTCATACATCGATTCGTTTATCTCCAGGGCGATAAAAGTCGTGCCCGGCCTCAGCTTTTTTACCAGCTCCCTGGTAATCCTTCCGCTTCCCGGCCCGTATTCGACAACCACGTCGATCTTGCTGAAATCGATCCGGTCGATCATCTTTCTGGCCAGGGTTTTCGAGCTCGGTGCCACCGCCCCGATGACCTCCGGGTTCCTGACAAACTGCACCAGAAAATCCATGTAGGTTTTCAAGCCGGGAATCTCCTTTTTCCTGCCGTTTGACAGCAGAGCCTCCACGCAGCTTTACCTGCGCCGGGTCATTCTCCGTCTCAGGATACTGTTGAGGGTCTTTTTTATTTTCCTGCAGAGAGGTCGGACAGTCCGGTAAGACAAGAGCGAAATGTGTCAAGGTTTTGCTGGTGAGGGTAAATAAGTATATTATCTATCCGCTGTCAAGGATCTTCTGGCAGCCTGCGGTAAGCCGGCAGGACTTTTTCCCGGCAGCTCAGCGCCCCCTGGCCGGAGAAAAGCCCGGCGGATCCGGCCGGAGCCTGACGCTTAAACTTGACACCGAAATCAAGCCCGCGTACAATAGATAACCGCTGCCGGTTCCAGCCCTGGGATAATCCGGCCGGAACGACAGCAGCAGCCGGGCACGATCCGGCAGGATAATGCTGACTTTACGGCCACCGGGCCATGGAGGTCGCCATGAACAGACTTCTGCTTATTACTTTTCCGGCGCTTTTACTGGTTGCCGGCCTTTGCTGTAAAGGTGAACAGGGCAGGCCGCGGCTCGAGGGGTTTCCCTGGCCCGACCCGGCTGCCGGGATTGTACTGGAAGTCCCCAGGGTGGATGAAATGCCCCTGTTCGATGGCGACCTGGATGAGCCGGCCTGGGAAAATGCCGGCGTGATAAAGAAGTTATTCCGTGCGGAAGACACCGGGGTTTCCCCGGCCGCGGCTGCGGTCGGCGTGCTCTATGACGGTGCCGGCCTGATGTTCAGCCTCGACCTGCCCGGGGCCGACGCCGCCGAAAACCCGGGGCAATGCTACCTGTCCGGGGAGCACGACCTGACCGGCGGGCCCCACGTGCGCATCTGCCTCGACCCTCCTCACCGGCACGGTGTCTATTACCAGTTCATCATCGACCCGGCCGGCCGCAGGCAGGACATGCGTGTCTTCGATGAATCCTGGTCTGCGGACTGGACGGCCGCGGTAGTCAGCGAGGGCGGCAGGCTCAAAGCTGAGGTTTTCATCCCTGTGGCCGGTATTTTCGGCGCCCCGGAGGATGGCGAGGTCTGGGGCTTCAATGTCGCCCTGTTCGGGATAGGAGAAGGGGGGGACCTGAGCTCCACCCCGATCCTGCTCGACCTGGCGGATGCCGAGAGGTTCGGGCACCTGCTGTTCAGGGGCGGGCTGGATGCGGAGAGCATAGCCCGGATAAGAGCAGACCTGCCCGAGGTGCACCGGCAGCAGAAGCAGGCCAGGCTGGCCGACATCAGGAAAATGTGCGGCCCGGAACCGGTGGAGCTTCCGGGCAAGTTGTACGGTCTCGCCCCGGGCCGGGAGTACCCCCTGCAGGACGGGTTGAAAATCACCTGCCTCGGCCTGGACAACCCGCGCATCGTCCGCTCGCGCTACCCTTTCTTTTACGAAAAATATGAAAATCCCGACCTGCAGAGGCTGAGAGAACGATTCCGCCTCGATGAGATAATCGCCCCCGGCAGGAACGAGTTCGAACAGATGCTGCTGCTCAACGAGTGGCTGGCCGAGAACGTGCCTTTCGGCAGGCCCGCACTGATCAGGCCCCAGGCGTTTTACGTGCTGGAGCACGGCCTGGCCGGGCAGACCTTCAACTGCACCTACCTGTCGTTCACCCTGGCACAGCTTTACACCTCGCTCGGCTGGACCGCCCGCAAGATGACCAGCGCCGGCCACGGTACCCTGGATGTCTGGTCCAACTACTGGCGCAAGTGGGTCCAGATCGACCCCAGCCGCAACTCCTACTTCCGGGTCCGCGGTAAAGCCGTGCCGCTTAACAGCAACGAGATCAGGCGGGAGTTCTGGCGCAACCAGGGAGTGGATATGGAGATGGTTTTCGGCACCGGGCAAAGGGCCGAAAAAGTGACCCTGGAAAGGCGGGAGAGGGATGGTCTCTACAGGTACCGCCAGGATGGCTACGCCTGGGTCGCCTACAAGAACCGCAACAACTTCCTCGAGGTCCCCTACGCTTACCGGAACTTCATTTACCTGATGGTCGAGGACGAGTACGACCGGGGGAAGAAATGGCTGAGGGAAGACGGCCGGGTGGATGAAAGGTACCTCTTTTCCATCCTCACCGACCGGCCGGGAGACATCTTCTGGACCCTGAACCAGGCTTTCATACACCTCTACGAGGACTCGGGCCGGCGGCTCAAAGTACAGCTCGAGACCGTTGCGCCAAACTTCCTCACCTTCGAGGTCGCTTTCGACCACGGCGAATGGCGGGAAACAGGGCCGGTCTTTTCCTGGGAGCTCCACCCGGGCCAGAATTTCCTGCAGGCCAGGGCCAGGAACAAGTTCGGCCGACCGGGGCCCGAGCACAAGGTCGTCCTGGCTGCCGAGTAAAATCCGGTTCGGGAACTTCCTGCAAGCATGAAAAAATCTTTCGGCCTGCCAGGCGGCAGGGCTGTCTCCCTGGTGAAAATCCGCACACTCCTGCTTAACAGGCTCCCTGCCGGCAACCCGGCCCCGGGCCGGGATTGAAGGCTCCCCGTGAGCCAAGCTGCGGGGAATGCGCCCGCTAGCCAATTCCAGGATATTCCTTCCCTGAAAAAACACGGATCTTTGCCTGCCGCCGGACAGCGGGCGCTGCTTTTCAGGCAGGGACTGTCCCCGGGTTGAAGTACCCTCGGCGCCGGCCCTAAATAACTCTTGATACCGAGGGGAAAACAGGTTAATCTATGGCAAAAAGAGGGATTTTTTAACCGGTTCGGCATAGTCATCGGAAAGGCTTAGAGATGAGCGGGTTTCTCGGCATATACTCAAAAGAACACTGTATCAGGGACCTGGTCTGGGGGACTTCCTACCTGCAGCACCGCGGGCAGAAATATTGCGGCTGGGCGGTGGTCCATAACGGCAAGATGTCCTACGACCACCATAAAGGAAAGCTCAGGGAAAAATTTAATTTCGACCAGTTGAAAAGTATCGAGGGCCACCTCGGCCTAGGGGTTGTCAGCTCCGGCGACAGGCAGCCCGTGAGCGAGTTGTCCAAATACGGCGAGTTCCTGCTGGCTTACGACGGCAACGTGATGAGCGCCGGGGAGCTCAAAGAGGAGCTGCTCAGAGAGGGGCATTCCTTTACCGGCCACTACGACCCGACCTACATCCCGGACATCGTGCTGGTCGGTAAGATCCTGGCGCTCAACGGCCCGGTGGACGGTATCGAGCAGCTTAGCCGGAGGATCAGCGGCGACTATTCCCTGGCCCTGCTGACCAAGGGCGGCATCATCGCTGCCAGGGGATGGGGCAGGAAGCCCCTGATCCTCGGCAGGAACGAAGATAGCTGGGTCGTCTGTTCCGAGTCCTGCGCGTTCCCCAACCTGGACATCGAGATCGTAAGGGATGTCAGGCCCGGCGAAATCGTGCTGATCAACGAGAAGGGCTTCGAAACTGTCAAGCAGCTCGAGGTGAAGCCGGTAAAATACGGCACCTTCGAGTGGGTCTATACCGCAAATGCAGCCTCGATCATCGATGGTGTCTCCGTGGAGCAGTTCAGAAACACTATCGGGGCCATACTCGCCGAAAGGTACCCGGTCGAGGCGGACCTGGTTTCCGAGATCCCCAACTCCGGGATAGGTTACGCCCTCGGTTATGCCCGGGCCGCCGGCATACCGCATACCAGGATCTTTGTCAAGTACGATTACGCGGACAGGAGCTTTACCCAGGGGACCAAAGAAGAGCGGGAAGAGGAAGCCAGGAGGAAGCTGATCCCCCTTACCTCGCTGATCAAGGGCAAGAAGATCGTCATCACGGATGATTCCATTGTCAGGGGCACCCAGACCAAGGAAAGCCACGTGCCCAGGCTCAAGAGCGCCGGCGCCCGGGAAGTCCATGCCAGGATAGGCTGCCCGCTGTTGAGGGACAAATGCGGCTACGGCAAGACGACCAAGGAGAAGAAAGAGATCCTCTTTGTGAGGATGGGGATGAGCAATGAGGATGATGTCAGGAAGTTCCTGGGACTGGACAGCGTGGGTTTCGCCCTGCCGGAAGACCTGGCCGAGGCCAGCGGCAAGCCCCTGGAAGAGCTCTGCCTTTCCTGCTGGGGCATAAGCTGACTTATTCCCGGATTGGCCTTGCCGCACCCGATCGATGCAGCCTGAGTTATAGTTAAATACCGGCTGTCAGCCGGCGTGGTCTTTCCCCACTACTGCCACAGTAT
>JAFGTO010000068.1 GCA_016934095.1 Candidatus Glassiibacteriota bacterium | reverse complement strand
ATAACTGTAGGCGACGGTGCCAAGATCGGTGCCCAGGCCGGGGTGACCAAGTCGGTCCCGCCGGGGATGGAAGCTTCCGGCTACCCGGCCCGTCCCCATGCCGAGGCCCTCAGGGCCCAGGCTGCGCTCTCGCGCCTGCCCCGGGCGCTGCGACAGCTCAAGGACCTGGTTGCCAGGGTAATCGAACTCGAGGAAAAACTGGGTAAACAGTAATGAATTGAACGCCCGGGCGCATTCCTCGCGGCTTGCCGCGGGTTAACGGGCGAAGATGAATATAATAATACTATGACAATCGAAAATTTCCTGCAGCTTATCGCGTGGAGTTTTCAATTCGAGGCCGGTGGACAGCATTATCGCCTGCCCCGTTTCCTGGACCGGGCCCTGGCAGGGCAGACAGAGTCGTAAGATGATCAGGATCAAGGAGCAGTTAATGAAACAGAAAACCATCTCCCGCTCCGCCAAGTGCGCCGGGGTCGGTATACATACGGGTGCAAAAGCCGGTCTGTCTTTCAAGCCGGCCGCTATCGGTACCGGGATCAGGTTCGTACGCACGGACATCAAGGGCAAGCCGAGCATTCCGGCGGTCATCGATAACGTCAACAGCATCAACCGGGGTACCGTGCTGGGCAACGGCGAGGTCAAGGTACACACGGTCGAGCACGTGCTGGCCGCAATCTCGGGGCTGGGCATAGACAACCTGCTGATAGAGCTCGACGGGGTGGAGGTGCCTGCCGCCGACGGCAGCTCTTCCATCTTTGTCAAGCTGCTCGACCAGGCCGGCATTGTCGAGCAGGATGCGCCGCGCAAGGTGGCGGTGCTCACCGAGCCGTTCAGTTACGAGGAAAACGGGATCCAGTTCCTGCTCCTGCCCAACAAAACCCTTAAGATCAGCTTCCACATCGAGTATCCAAACCCGATCGTGGGCTGCCAGTTCGATTCCCTCGAAATCAACGCCGATACTTTCCGCGAGTATATTGCCGGGGCACGGACTTTCGCTTTCTTCGAGGACGTGGAGCAGCTCAAAAAAGAGGGACTGATCAAAGGCGGCAGCCTGGATAATGCGGTAGTGATCGATGGGGACAAGATCCTCAACTCCGAGCCGCTGCGCTCGCCCAAGGAGCTGGTCCGCCACAAGATCCTGGACCTGCTGGGAGACCTCTACCTTCTCGGAGTTCCGCTCAGGGCCCATATTATCTCCTCTAAAAGCGGCCACCCGTCCAATATCAACCTGGTGCGCAAGCTGCGCGAGCAGTTGAATAAAAGCAATTCCGCGATCAAGCTCATACCCGGCGGGGCCCCGGCGGAAAAAAGCGGTATCCAGGTCGAATCGACCGGAAGCATGACCATGGGGATCAACCAGATCCTGGAACGGATGCCTCACCGCTATCCTTTCCTGATGGTCGACCGGATTCTCGAGTTCGAGCCGGGAAAGAGGGTGGTGGGCATCAAGAATGTCACCATCAACGAACATTTCTTCCAGGGGCACTTTCCGGGACACCCGATCATGCCCGGCGTGCTGATTGTCGAGGCCATGGGCCAGGCCGGGGGACTGCTGATGATGAAAAGCGTTCCCGAGCCGGAAAACAAGGTGGTGTATTTCATGAGCCTCGACAAGATCAAGTTCCGCAGGCCGGTCTTCCCCGGCGACCAGTTGCGGATGGTGCTCGAGATGCTCAAGTTCAGGCACCGTATCTGCAAGATGAAAGGCTGCGGGTATGTAGGCGACGACCTGGTGGCCGAGGCCGAGATGACCGCCATGGTAGTGGACAGGGACACTATTCCGGACAATGAAGGGCGCTGACCCATTAATCTTGTTTCCTGTCCGTAAGATACTTTAAGCGAATACAGCTTGGGTTTATGGTATTAATTTTCTTCAGCAATTGACCTGCAGGTTGGTTTGAGACCTGTCCCGCCCTGGCTGAGCGGCGGCGGCCCGACCTGGAAAAAGGCCCTTAAATTGTCGATACATTCCACCGCGATCATCGATAAATCCGCAGAGCTGGCCGACGATGTAGAAATCGGCCCCTATACGGTTATCGGTCCGGGAGTGAAGATAGGCTCCGGGACCATTATCGGCCCTCACGTTTACATTTACAAGAACACTACCATCGGCTCCGAGTGCGTTATCTGGAAAAGTGTCTCCATGGGCACGGACAGCCAGGATTTGAAATACCGCGGCCAGCCCACCTACCTCGAGATCGGCGACCGCACGAGCATCCGCGAGTTTGCCACCCTCAACCGGGCCACCACAGAGAACGAGGCCACCCGGGTGGGCTCGGATTGCCTGCTGATGGCTTACACCCACGTGGCGCACGACTGCCGGGTAGGCAGCAACGTGATCCTCTCCAATGCGGTCAATATGGCAGGTCATGTCGCTATCGATGACTATGCCATTATCAGCGGGATGACCTGCATCCACCAGTTCGTCCGGGTGGGCATTCACAGCTTTATCGGCGGCGGCAGCCGGGTGCCCAAGGATGTGGCGCCTTTCGTGATGGCTGTCGGCAACCCGATCATGCTCAACGGGCTCAACACCGTGGGACTTCAGCGCAAGGGTTTCTCGGAAGAAGTGCGCCTGGAGCTCAAGAGGGCCTACAAGATCTTTTTCCGCAGCCAGTACAATATCTCCCAGGCCCTGGAACACGCCCGCAGCGAGCTGAAACCCCTGCCCGAGATCAAGGCTTTTACCGATTTCATCGCCCACAGCGAGCGCGGCGTAATAATCTGACCGCCGGCAGGCAGACGGGTTCCCCCATGGCGCGACTATACATCCTCTTCGCCTCTATCTACCTGCTGGAAGGTATCTTCGAAGTCCCTTTCATCCTCAATGTCTACCTGAAAAAAGTCCTCGAGTTCAGCCCTGCCCAGATAGGCCGGATCCTTTTCCTGGGCGGCCTCTGGTTTATCGTGCTCAAACCGCTGATCGGCTTTATCGCCGACATGTGGAAGAGTTTCAGTGTCCGCTGGACCCTGGCCGGGGGTTTGCTCTGCTCGTTTGCGGGCTGGCTGGTGATTGCGGATGCGCATTCCGTGGCGATGATGACACTGGGTGTAAGCCTCAAGGTCATTGCCGTGGCCGTGCTGGACGTGCTGATCGACGGGCTGATAGTGGCTGTGAGCACGGCCAGGAACAGGAGCTTCATCCAGAACCTGGTTTACGGCTGCCGGTTCGGCGGGGGCATGGT